>DASTAL010000227.1:0-3485 GCA_035712685.1 Rudaea sp.
CGGTGCCTCGCCTTGTGCACGGGCAACCGCGGCGTGGTGGCGCCCGATCAGTTTCAGCGACAGCCACGGCGTCACCACCAGCGCGACCGCCAGCGACAGCAGCATGCCGGCCGAGGCGTTGATCGGAATCGGCCGCATGTATGGACCCATCAGCCCCGACACGAAGGCCATCGGCAGGAGCGCGGCGATGACGGTGAACGTGGCCAGGATCGTCGGTCCGCCGACTTCGGCGACGGCTTCCGGAATTGCCTCGCGCAGGCTGCGCCCGCCGAGCGCCATGTGGCGGTGGATATTCTCGACCACGACGATGGCGTCATCGACAAGGATGCCGATCGAAAAGATCAGGGCGAACAGTGATACACGGTTGATCGTGAAGCCCATCGCCCATGAGGCAAACAGGGTCAGCATCAGGGTGATGACGACAGCCGTGCCGACGACGACGGCCTCGCGCCAGCCGAGTGCCATGAGCACGAGCAGGACGACGGACAATGTCGCGAACAGCAGCTTGTGGATCAGCAGGTCGGCTTTCTCGGTCGAGGTCTGACCGTAGTCACGCGTGACCTCGACATGGACTCCGGAAGGAATCGATACGCCGCGCAACTGCGCCACGCGCGCGGCAATCGCTCGCGTGATGTCGGCGGCATTGGTGCCGGATTTCTTGGTGATCGCAATGGTCATTGCCGGAGCCGTGCCGGTGGCCGGCCCGGCCTTGCCGGGCGGTGCGCCGGACCAGACGTAGCGGGACGGCAGGTCCGCGCCACGCCGCACCGCAGCGACATCGGACAGGAACACCGGCTGGCCGCCGTGCAGGCCTATCACGAGGCGACCGATCTCGTCGGCGTCGGCGAGGAAGCTGCCAGCGGTCAGCGGCAGGTCGCGATCGCCGGCGACGCGTGCGCCGGCCTGCAGCACGGCATTCGCGCTCTTGAGCGAACGGTCGAGATCGTCGATGGCGAGCCCATAAGCCGCCATTTTCGCCGCGTCGAGGTCGACGACGACTGCGCGGTCCGGCGCGCCGATCGTGTAGACGTCGCGCGTGCCCGGAACGTGCTTGAGGTCGGTTTCCAGCGTATGTGCGACCTCGGCGAGCGCGGTCGTGTCGATGCGGGCGTCGTCGCTCCACAGGGTCAGCGCCATCACCGGCACGTCGTCGATGCCCATGGCGCGGATCAGCGGCTGGCCGACGCCGAGCCCTTCCGGCCACAAATCACGATGCTGGAACACCTGGTTGTACAGGCGCACGAGCGCGGTCTGGCGCGGCACGCCGACCTGGAATTCCACCGTGAGCAGGGCCGCGCCGGGACGGCTGGCCGAGTACACGTGCTTCAAGCCGTCGATGCCGGCCAGCACCTGTTCCAGTGGCGCGGCGACAAGGTTCTCGACGTCGTTCACGTCCGCGCCGGGAAACGCCACGATCACGTTCGCCATGGTCACGTCGATCTGCGGTTCTTCCTCGCGCGGCGTGATCAGCATCGCGGCGAGGCCGAGCAGCAACGCCGTCAGCGCCAGGATCGGCGTCAGCGGATGCTGCTGGAAGGTGCGCGCGATGCGTCCCGAAAAACCGAGCCGCCGCTCGCTCACGGCGCGGCCTTTCCGGCGCGCTGCGCGACGAGCCAGCGCACGGCGGCGTCCGGATCGCGCGCGACGCGCTCGCCCGCCGCAAGCCCGGACAGCACCTCGACGGCGTCGCCGGACATGTGGCCCAGGCGCACCAGACGCAGGCCGACGCTGTTGTCGGCTCCGATCACGTAGACGCCGTCGATCTCGCCACGATGCATCAAGGCATCGACCGGCAGCGCAAGACGCTGTGCGCCCCCGGCCGCGAACGCAACCTTGACCGTCATGCCCGGCCACAGCCCGGCGGTACCAGCCGGAATACCGGCGCGCACGCGGAAGGTGTGCGTGGCCGGGTCGGCGGTCGGCAGGATCGTAACGCTCGCTGCCGGCACGCGCCGCGCGCCGCCGTCGAGCAGCAAGGTCGCCTGCGGATGCGCGCGGATCGCCTCGACCGCGCCTTGCGGAATCGTCGCTTCGACGCGCAGCGCATCAAGCGCAGCCAGCGCCAGCAGCGGTTGCGGTTGCGGCGGGCCGGCCTGTACGGCCTGGCCGACGTCGACGAAGCGCTGGGTGACGACGCCGTCGTACGGTGCGCGCACGACGGTGTAATCGCTTTGCTGGCCGGCGCTGCGCAACTGTGCTTGCGCGGCGTCCAGTGCCGCCTGCGCGGCGTCGCGCTGGGCGGTCGCGGCGTCGAGATCGGCGCGCGCGACGAGATGGCGCGCGTAAATTTCATCGATGCGCTTGAAATTCGCCTCAGCCTGATGGAAGTTGGCGCGCGCGGCGACCACCGTCGCCTCGGCGCTGCGCCGGCCCGCGCTTTGTTCCACGTCGGTGAGCCGCACCAGCACGTCGCCCTTGGCCACGCGGCTGCCGGCGTCGACAGGAAGCTCCTGCACGCGCGCATTCGTCTGCGCCGCCAGCGTGGTCTCGTTGACCGCCTCGACGACGCCATCCCAGGCCTGTTCGCGCGGTGCGTCGACGCTGGCGACGACGAACGACGCCAGCGGCGGCGGCGCGGCCGGCTTGGGCGGCGCCGGCTGGCCCCCGCACGAAGCCAGCAGCGCGGCCGCGGCCAGCGCCGCGAAGCCGCGTGCCGCCGTTGTCGCGAATCCACGGCGCATCAGCGTGCCTCGTCGATCATGCGCCGCGTCGCGGCATCGACTTCCGCGGCAACCTCGGCCAGTTTGTGGTCGTCCGACAGCATCGCCAGCATGACACGCGGCGTGATCATGCCGAGTTTTGTCGTGCCGCCGTCGGTGTAGACCGAAATCCGGCACGGCAGCGCCATGTTCAGGCGCGGGTCTGTTGCCAGCACCGCGGCGGCCTGGCGCGGATTGCACACCTCGAAGATCTTGCATTCGCCGCTGAAATTCTGGCCCTTGCTGCGCAGGGTGTTGCCCAGGTCGTGCACGTGCAATACGCCGAACTGGTGGCGTTTGACCGCGGCATCGAGGTCTTCGACGGCCTGCGCGAAGGTTTTTTTCGATTCGACGATGTAGTACACGGCAATGCTCCGGATGCGGACGGGATCGGCTCAGGTCGGGAACGCGCTGCCGGGTGCGACGCCGAGCTTGCGCAGGATTTTCGCCAACGGGCAGAAGCCGGTGAACGAGGCCTGCAGCAGGTTCGCGCCGACGAACAGTGCCAGCAGCAGCCACCATGGCGAGATGTAATAGGTCAGCAGCACGCTGACGATGATCATGCTGCCGGCAAAACGCATTACTAGACGATCGACGTTCATTGCGGTTCTCCTTCGGGATGGAAACGAATCAATTCTTGGCCGGCTTCAGGCGCCCGATGCCGAGCATTTTCATGATCGACTTTTCGTAGAACGGCTCGGTGTTGCCCGAGCGCATCTTGGCGAGGTGATACTTCTCGAAGGCGATCTTGGCCACGTGCACCCACTTGCCGACCTTGGTCCAGGT
>DASTAL010000228.1:0-5748 GCA_035712685.1 Rudaea sp.
GCCACGATCAAGCCCGATTCCACGCTGAAGGATCTCAACATCCAGTCGCTGGACGCGGTGCAGATCATTTTCGAGATTGAGGACCACTACAAGAT
Source organism: Rudaea sp. (assembly GCA_035712685.1). Lineage (GTDB taxonomy): Bacteria > Pseudomonadota > Gammaproteobacteria > Xanthomonadales > Rhodanobacteraceae > Rudaea. The sequence continues at coordinate 96 of DASTAL010000228.1, forward strand.
CACCCTGCCCGACCGCGATCCGAACTTCGACACCGAATCGGTGAAGGGCCTGATCGACGCCGTGGAAAAGCTCGTGGCGGAAAAAACCGCGGCGCCGTCCGCTGGCTGAGTCGAACATGCGCCGCGTCGCCATAACCGGCATGGGGGCGATTTGCGCGCTCGGCCACGATGCCACATCGACGTGGGCAGCGATGCGCGAAGGCCGCGTCGGCATCGGCCCGATCGAAAACATTCCGACCGAATTGCTCAACATCAAGATCGCCGCCGAGGTGCGCGGTTTCGATCCGGCCACGCATTTCGACGCGAAAAAACTGCCGCTGCTCGACCGCGTCTCGCAATTCGCGCTCGTCGCGGCACGCGAGGCAGTGGCGCAATCCGGGCTCGAATTCAAGGCCAGCGGCCTGGGCGAGCACACCGCCTGCATCGTCGGCACCGGCATCGGCGGCGAGAATTCGCACAACGAACAGTCGCGGCGTTTCTTCGGTGACAAGAATCCGCGCCTGCATCCGTTGACGATCCTGCGCGTGATGGCGAATGCGCCGGCCTGCCATATCGGCATCGAGTTCGGCCTCACCGGCCCGTCTTTCGCCGTGGTCAGCGCCTGCGCGTCGGCCAACCACGCCATGAGCCAGGCCTTCGACATGGTGCGCAGTGGCCGCGTTGCCGTGGCCGTGACCGGCGGTAGCGAGGCCTGCGTGACCGAGACGACGATGAAGGCCTGGGAGGCGATGCGCGTCACCGCCGACGACACCTGCCGACCGTTCTGCAAGCAGCGCCGCGGCATGGTGCTGGGCGAAGGCGCGGGCATCTTCGTGCTCGAGGAGTGGGAGCATGCGAAAGCCCGCGGCGCATCGATTCTGGCCGAATTCGCCGGCAGCGGCGCGACTGCCGACGCCGTCGACATGGTCTATCCGGCCGAAACCACGGTTGCGCGTGCGATCGAACTCGCGCTGCACGACGCCGGCCTCGACGCCGCGGACGTGGATTACATCAACGCCCACGGCACCGGCACGCCGGCGAACGATCCGACCGAATCCAAGGCGATACGCCGCGTATTCGGCGCCCACGCCGACAGGCTCGCGGTTTCCTCGACCAAGTCCATGCACGGGCACGCGCTCGGCGCGGCCGGTGCGATCGAACTCGTCGCCGCGATCGGAAGCTTGCGCGATGGCGTGATTCCCCCGACCGCGAATTTCATCGACCCCGATCCGGAGTGCGACCTCGATTACGTGCCGAACGCGGCACGCGAAAAGCCGGTGCGTGCCTGCTTGAGCAATTCTTTCGCATTCGGCGGCTTGAACGCGGTCGTGGCGCTCAAACGCGCCGGCTGATTCCGACGCCGCGCATCGGCTATCATCGCGCCCCCGAAAGGTGCGGCGCATGGCCTCGTTCCGATTCCTGCAACTCGACGTCTTCCCGGCCAGCGCGGGCGGCGGCAATCCGCTCGGCGTCGTGCTCGATGCGCCCGAACTCAACCCGGCCGGGATGCAGCGCATCGCGCGCTGGCTCAACCTCGTGGAGACCACGTTCGTGCTGCCGCCGGAGCACGCGGATGCCGATTACCGCCTGCGCATCTTCACGCCGAGCGCGGAAATCCCGTTCGCCGGCCATCCGACCATCGGCAGCGCGCATGCCGTACTCGACTGCAGTTTCGCGGCGGCGCGCGACGGGCAACTGATCCAGCAATGCGGCGCAGGATTGTTGCCGATTCGGGTCGAAGGTGCGGGCGCCGCGCGCGAGCTGTTCGTGCGCGCACCGGCCGCGCGCATCGTGCGCGAAGGCAGCGCCGACGCCTCGCTGCGCGCCGCGCTCGGATTCCAGGAACTCGGGAAACTCGTACCCGCCTTGGTCGATGGCGGCCGGCGCTGGTGGATCGCCGAACTCGCCGGCGAAGACATGGTGCGCGCGTGGCAGCCGAACCACGCCGCGATCAAAGCCCTGGCCCGCGTTGACGCCTGCATGGGCCTGTGCGTGTTCGCGCGCTGCGCGAGTGCCAGTTACGACATCGTCGTGCGGGCGTTTCCCGCGGGCGCCGGCATCGTCGAAGACCCGGCTTCGGGCGCCGCAAATGGACTCATCGCCGCCTACATCGCGCAACGCGAGCCGGATGGCGCGCTCGCGCGCGGCTACCGCGTCAGCCAGGGCCGCGAAATGGACCACGACGCCGCCCTCGCCGTGCGCATCGACGCCGACGCAGCGGTCTGGGTCGGCGGACGGACCCGAACCGTGATTTCGGGGACGCTCGACTGGGCGTGATCAGACTTGCCGCTTGAGTTCAGCGGCAACCTCTTCGGCTGCTTTCAATGTCTCCGCGATGTCCGCCCGCGTATGCGCGGTGGAGACGAACAAGTTCTCGTAGGCGCCCGGATGGAACAGCACGCCGCGGGCGAGCATGCCCCGCCACCAGACATCGAAGATCTTCTGGTCGGCATGGCGTTCGGCGTCACGGTAGTTGTGAATCGGCTCCCTAGCAAACCACACCTGCATCAGCGGCCCCATGCCGACGACGTAGGCCGGCAGTCCGGCATCCTTCAATACCTTTTCAAGGCCGTAGCGCAGTTCGTCGGAGACCGCATCCAGGTTCTTGTGCAGGTTAGGCGTGTTCAATTCATCCATTGCCGCGTTCGCCGCCGCAATGGCAATGCCATTGGCGCTGTAGGTTCCGGCCATCGACACCGTGCCGTTGGCGACCAGTGCCATGATGTCGGCACGTCCGCCCATGGCCGCGACCGGAAAACCGCCGCCGATGCCCTTGGCGAACACGGAAAGGTCGGGCTTGATGCCGAGGCGTCCCTGCGCGCCGGCGAGGCCGAGGCGAAAACCGGTGATCACTTCGTCGAAGATCAGCACGATGCCGGCTTTGCGCGTCAACTCGCGCATCGTTTCGAGATAGCCGGGCTTGGGCAGGATGCAGCCGGTGTTGCACATGACCGGTTCGGTCAGCACGGCGGCGATCTGGTCGCCGTGGCGCTTGATCGTGTCGGCAAGTACAGCCGCATCGTTCCACGGCAGGATGATCAGGTTTTCCTCGACACCCTTGGGCATGCCCGGACCCTGCGGCACCGGCACCGGACGATCGTCGGGACCGGCCTTGGCGATGTTCGGGTGCTTGCTCCAGTACACCCCATCGGAGAAGCCGTGGTACATGCCTTCGAAACGGATGATCTTGTTGCGCTTGGTGAACGCACGCGCCAGGCGCGTCGCATAGAGCACAGCTTCGGTGCCGGTGTTGCACAGGCGCACCATGTCCACGCTAGGAATCGCGTCGACGATCTTTTGCGCGAGCCGTGCCTCGTCCTCGGTCGGCAGCGCGAACACGGTGCCGCGGTTCTGGATGAAATCGACCACGGCCTGCGTCACCTTCGGCGGGCGGTGGCCGAAGATCATCGGCCCCAGTCCCAGCAGATAGTCGATGTATTCGTTGCCGTCGACGTCGGTGAGGCGCGAACCCTTGCCTTCCTTGACGAACAGCGGATACGGATTCCAGCCCGACCAGGTCGCGCGGGCGGTGCTGTTGACGCCGCCGGGAATCAACTTGCAGGCGGCGTCGAAAAGCTTGGCGCTGCGGCCCGTGTTCAGGCCGGAGACGAGTGGTTTGTCGGACATGTTTTCCTTTTGGATCTTCAGGCGACGGCCGTCTTCTTCGAGATCAGGCCGGACAGCAACGGCAACGCATCGGCAAAACCGGCGATGGCCGCATACGGGATGTTCCTTGCCTGGCAATGCTGGATCAGCTTGCCTTTGGCAAAAACGAAATCAGCAGCCTCGGCGACGCAAAAATCCGAGGCGCCATCGCCGATCAGCAGCGTGCGCTCGTGCGCGGCGCGGGCGCGCGCGCACTTGCAGGTGCCGCTGCCGACGCGGCAATCCGTGCTGGCATGCGGGAATTGCAGCGACCACTCGCGATCCCCAGTCTGGCGCAGGTGATTGGCGACGATGGGCAGCGAAGCGAATCCGGTGCGCGACAGGATGCGGCGAATCGCGTAATCCAGGCCATCGCTGACCACCACCAGGTGCATGCCCTGCGCGTGCGCGGCATCGACGAACGTGCCGAACGCAGGATCGACCTCGCGCGCATCCAGGTGCGCATCGAGCTCGTCGCGACTCATGTCGAGCAAGGCGACCTGCCCGGCCATGCAGTCGTGCGAATTGATGCGACCGGCCTTCCAGTCCGATTCGAGCGCTTCCCAGCCGGACCGGCCGAAGCGTTCGAGCAGGGTGTCGGTGGTGTCGTCGACGGCAATGGTGCCGTCGAAGTCGCAGAGGATGGTCCAGTGGGACACGGAGTGGTCGCCGGGGATGGAGGGATGCGGCATTATCGGCGCCGCGCATTAAGGAATCCTGAGCGGCAAGGATTTGAATTGAGGGAGCTTTAACGTATTGCGCGGGGCTTTCTGGCAAAATCGGCCATCGTCTATTTTCGCCGTTCGCCGCACGCATGTCGAGCCGTTCCGCCTTTTTCGCCTATACCCCGTGGGACGCGATTCCCGCGCTGTTGGTGCTTGGCCACCTGGTTTTCGTCGCCACGCTGTTCTTCGGCTTCCACGCCATGCCATGGGCGCTATGGATTCCGCTCGCCTGCGTGTATTCGATCAGCATCTCGTGGAGCATCAACTCCACCAGCCACAATTTCATCCACAACCCGTTTTTCTCCTCGCCAGCGCTCAACCGCACCTACAGCGTGATCCTGTCGCTGAGCGATGGTTTTTCGCAGGAGTTCTACCATCACGTCCACCTGCGCCACCACGTCGGCAACATGGACCGCATCGGCGCGAACGGCACGACGATCGACCCGCTCTCGATCTGGCGCCACGGCAAGGACGGCAAGCCCGAAAGTCCGTGGACGTACACGTTCTACAGTTACTTCCGCGACGACATCGGCGAGGTCTATCGCCGGGTCAAGGACAAATTCCCGGACAAGGCGCGCTGGATCTGGCGCGAGATCTACATCGTCGTCGGCATTTACCTCGCCTGCCTGATCTGGGACTGGCGCGCCTTCCTCGCGCTCGTACCTTTTTACTACCTCGGCCACTCGCTGTCGTCGCTGAACGGTTACTACGAGCACTTCAAGGGCAATCCGGACGACCCGATCGCCTGGGGCGTGTCCACCTACAACAAGTTCTACAACTGGATCTGGCTGTACAACGGCTTCCACGCCGAGCACCACTACCGTCCGAAAGTGCATTGGACGAAGATGGTGCAGTTGCGCGATTCGATCCGCGACGAGCAGCGCGCGCACGGCGTGCACGTGATGAATCACTGCCACGGCCTGGGCTTCCTCGACCGCAAGCCGGCGCAGTACACGCAGATCGAGCATCCCGCCGCGAACGCCGCGTGAACCGGCGACATCGCGCCGCTTCCACCGCGTCCGCCTTTTGGCTAATGTAGGCCTTCGCCCACAACGGTGACGGCCATGCCCGCTTTGTTGCGTACGTTCCTGCGCACCCTCCTGCTCGGATCAATGCTCGTTCTGCTCGCCGCCTGCGGGCCGGTCAAGCATCCGATCAATCCACCCGGCGCCAGCATCCAGCAGCTCGACGTGCTGCCGGACGGACACTGGAGACTGCAAGTACGCCTGGAGAATTTCAGCGACCAGACCGTGCGTTACGGCGCATTCAAGGCGGAATTGCGCGTGGGCGGCGAGGCGGCCGGC
>DASTAL010000229.1:0-2430 GCA_035712685.1 Rudaea sp.
TGGCCGGACAATCCGACCCAGCCAGCGGGGAGACGCGATGAAAGCTTCCGACCTGTTCGTCAAGGCGCTCGAGGCCGAGCATGTGCACTACGTGTTCGGCATTCCCGGCGAGGAAAACCTCGACCTGCTCGAATCGCTGCGCACGTCCTCGATCAAGCTGATCCTGACCCGGCACGAGCAGGCCGCGGGCTTCATGGCGGCCACCTACGGGCGTCTTACCGGCAAGGCCGGCGTGTGCCTGTCCACGCTCGGGCCGGGCGCGACCAACTTCGTCACTGCCGCCGCCTACGCCCAGCTCGGCGGCATGCCCATGCTCATGCTCACCGGCCAGAAGCCGATCAAGGTGAGCAAGCAGGGCCATTTCCAGATCGTCGACGTCGTCGACATGATGAAGCCGCTGACCAAGTACACGCGGCAGATCATCTCGGCCGACAACATCCCGGCGCGCGTCCGCGAGGCATTCCGCCGCGCGGAGGAAGAACGTCCCGGCGCGACGCACCTGGAATTGCCCGAGGACATCGCCCACGATCCGACCGACGCACCGCTGATCCACGCCAGCTACCACCGCCGCCCGATCGCCGACGAGAAATGCATCGCGCACGCGGTCGACGCGATCTGCGCCGCACGCCATCCGCTGCTGATGATCGGCGCCGCGGCGAACCGCAAGCTGTGCAGCAAGATGCTGCGCGAATTCGTCGACAGTACCGGCATTCCGTTTTTCACCACGCAGATGGGCAAGGGTGTGCTCGACGAGGCGCATCCGCTGTGGCTCGGCAACGCGGCACTTTCGGACGGCGATTTCGTCCACCGCGCGATCGAGCGTTCGGATTGCATCATCAACGTCGGCCACGACGTGATCGAGAAGCCGCCATTCTTCATGCGCACCGGCAAGCGCACGGTGATCCACGTGAATTTCGCCAGTGCCGAAGTCGATACGGTCTACTTCCCGCAGATCGAGATCATCGGCGACATCGCGAACTCCGTATGGCGGCTCAAGCAGCGCATCGCACCCTGCCCGCACTGGGATTTCACCTATTTTTCCAGCGTGCGCGAGCATCTCGATGCGCATCTGGTGCAGGGCGCGGACGACGCGCGCTGGCCAATCTATCCGCAGCGCCTCGTCGCCGACGTGCGCAAGGTCGTGCCGTCCGACGGCATCCTGTGCCTGGACAACGGCATGTACAAGATCTGGTTCGCGCGCTACTACCGCTGCCGCGAACCGAACACGCTGTTGCTCGACAACGCGCTGGCGACGATGGGCGCGGGCCTGCCGTCCGCCATCGCCGCCAAGATCGTGCATCCGCAGCGCAAGGTGATCGCGGTCGCCGGCGACGGCGGCTTCATGATGAACTCGCAGGAGATCGAAACGGCGGTGCGCCTGAAACTCGATCTCATCGTGCTGCTGTTGCGCGACAACGCCTACGGCATGATCAAGTGGAAGCAGGCGAACATGAGTTTCCCTACTTTCGGCATGGACATGGGCAATCCGGATTTCGTCGCCTACGCGCAAAGCTACGGCGCGCACGGGCATCGCCCGTCATCCGCCGCCGAGTTCGCGCCGCTGCTCGCCAAGTGCCTCGATACGCCGGGCGTGCATCTGATCGACGTGCCCATCGACTATTCGGACAACGACCGGATATTGAATCGGGAGATCAAGGAACTGAGCGCGCAGGTTTGATCCTGCTCACGACGACGGGAACGATGCCATGTTGAAACCTACCTACCCCTACTACCTCGCCAACAAGCCCGTCGCGGCGAACACCGATCTGGAAGTCACCGACAAGTACACGGGCAAGGTGGCCACACGCGTCGCGTTGGCGGATGCAAAGGCCATCGACGCCGGCATTGCCGCGGCGGTGCGCGCGCAGGAGGCTTGCCGCAAGATGGCGCCGTTCCAGCGCCAGGCAATCCTCGAGCATTGCGTGAAACGCTTTCGCGAGCGCTTCGAAGAGCTGGCGATGGCGTTGTGCATCGAGGCCGGCAAACCGATCAAGGATGCGCGCGGCGAAGCGACGCGCCTGATCGACACCTTCAAGGTCGCCGCCGAGGAATCCGTGCGCATCGACGGCGAGGTGTTGAACCTCGAGATCTCCGCGCGCGCGAAAGGCTATCGCGGCTTCACCCGGCGCGTGCCGATCGGGCCGTGCTCATTCATCTCGCCGTTCAATTTTCCGCTGAACCTCGCCGCGCACAAGGTCGCGCCGGCGCTCGCGGTCGGCTGTCCATTTGTACTCAAGCCGGCAAGCCGCACGCCGATCGGCGCGCTGATCATCGGCGAAGTGCTGGCTGAGACCGACCTGTCCGAAGGCGCGTTTTCGATCCTGCCTGCGCACCGCGACGGCGCGGACCTGTTCACCACCGACGAGCGCTTCAAGCTGCTTTCGTTCACCGGCTCGCCGGCCGTGGGCTGGGACCTGAAGGCGCGCGCAG
>DASTAL010000230.1:0-1682 GCA_035712685.1 Rudaea sp.
GCCGTCGCGTTCGTGCGTTCGGTTTCCAGCACCTGTTCGTAGGTGCCTCTGCGTTCGTCGAGCAGCCGCGTATGCGACTCGACGGTCTGTTTGTGCGTGTCATGCTCGGCGGTGAGCCGGGCAAGCTGTTCGGCCAGGGCATCGAAATCCGCGCCGCGCTTTTCCGCCTGCAGGGTTTCAAGCCGGCGTGCCGTCTCCAGCGCCTGCTTGTCGAGGTAGTCCAGGCGTGTGCGTTCGACTTCGGCTTCTTTCGAGGCCTCGCCGGAGGACTTGGCGTAGGCGTCCCATTGCGCCTGCCACTCGGCGAGTTTCGCTTCGGCATCACGTTGCGCTTCGGCGGTTTTCGCCGCCGCTTCGTTGAGCGCGGCAAGCCTGGGCTCGCCTTCGGCCAGCGCCGCGCGCAGCAATTCGATCTGCTGCTGGTCGCCACCGATGTGCTCGCCGAGTTCAGCACGGGCTTTCTCGGTTTCCTCGCGCGCGCGCTCGAGGCGTTCGTGCAATTCCTTGTTGTGCTGGATCTGCTGCTCGACACGGGCGATTTCCCCGCCGATGCGATAGACCTCGCCCTGCACCTGGTTCAGGTGATCCGTGGCGACCTGGTGTTTTTCGCGATGCGCCTCGATCTGCGCCTCGACCTGGCGCTGCTCGGCGACAAGGCCCTCGATCGCGATATCGGCCTGGGCCAGGGCGTGGTGGTGCTCGTCGATCTCCGCGGCGATAGCGCGATAGTGCACGCCACGCAGTTCCGACTCGCGCTGGCCGTGTTCGGCCTTCAGCTCCTGCCAGCGCGCGGCGGCCTTGGCCTGCCGGTTGAGGTGATCAAGTTGTTTGTCGACTTCCTCGCGCACGTCGTTCAGGCGTTCGAGATTCTCGCGCGTGGCCTTGATGCGGCTCTCGGTTTCCTTGCGCCGCTCCTTGTACTTGGAAATCCCGGCGGCCTCTTCGAGGTGCCCGCGCAATTCATCCGGATGCGCGGAGATGATCTCGGAGATCATGCCCTGCTCGATGATCGAATAGCTGCGCGCGCCCAACCCCGTGCCGAGGAAAAGATCGGTGATGTCGCGGCGGCGGCAGCGCGCGCCGTTGAGGAAATACTGCGACTGCCCGTCGCGGCTGGCCTGGCGCCTGACCGAAATTTCGTTGTACTTCGCGTACTCGCCCACGACGAGGCCGTCGGAATTGTCGAAGATCAGTTCCACCGAGGCCGTGCCGACCGGCTTGCGTCCGGTCGAACCGGAAAAGATCACGTCGCTGAGCGAATCGCCGCGCAGCCGCGTCGGCGCGCTCTCGCCCATCACCCAGCGAATTGCATCAATGATGTTGGACTTGCCGCAGCCATTCGGACCGACCACGCCGGTCATGTTGGTCGGCAGGTGCAGGACGGTCGGATCGACGAAGGATTTGAATCCGGACAGCTTGATCGTGGTAAGACGCATGGATGTTCTTCTGGGATTCCGTTCAGATGCCAGCGGCGCCACATTGTCCAGCGCGCGGGCTTGCGCTAAGGTGCGCGCCCGCGCCAGAAAGCCGCATCAGGAGCCAGTGCCGTGTCCACCGCGCCCAGCAAAACCCTGGAAACGTTCGCGAACCCGGAACCGGGCCGCGATTATACCATCCGCATGCGCATTCCCGAGTTCACCTGCCTGTGCCCGAAAACCGGGCAGCCGGACTTCGCCACCCTG
>DASTAL010000231.1:0-2766 GCA_035712685.1 Rudaea sp.
GGGCATGCAGCAGCGCGGTTACGGCCGCATCCTCAACATCGCTTCGCTGGCCGGACACATCCCGGGTTCGGCCGGGCACACGCTGTATGGCGCGTCGAAGGCGTTCCTGATCAAGTTCTCGCAATCGCTGGCGCTGGAAAACACCGCAACCGGCGTGAACGTGTGCGCGGTCTGCCCGGGGTTCACGTATTCGGAATTCCACGACGTCACCGGCACGCGCGGCATCGTCTCGAAAATGCCGAAATGGATGTGGATGCACGCCGATGAAGTCGCGCGCATCGGCGTCGATGCCGCCGAGCGCGGCGAGATCGTCTGCGTCACCGGCCGCGCCAACCGCGCGATCAAGTCGCTGTTCAAGCTGCTGCCGGATCGCTTCGCCTTGCGTTCGATGCAGAAGCGCTCGAAGAGCTTTCGCGCGCGCGACTGAAGCGCTTATTTCACTTCGGACGTATAAACGTCTTTCCCGAACGCAGGCAAATCCGCCGCAGCTGCATATCCCAGGTGCGGCAGGCCGAACAGATCCTCGATGCTGCGCAGCAGGGAGTAATGATTGTAGTCCTGCGCGGATGTCGTGCCGGGCGCGATGAAGGGCGAGATCAGCACCGCGCCGGTGCGCCCGCCGCCGGGCCCGAACCGCCCCGGCGGCGAACCGTCGGGCAGCGGCTGTTCGCCGCAACAGGCATCGTTCGCGGTGCCTTCGTCGAAGGTGACAACGAGCAAGCCGTCCTTCCGGAACGCCGGTGAAGCGAGGATTTTCGGCACCCATGCGCGCAGAAAGGCATCGGCGGAAATCAGTCCGCCCGGCTCGCCGTTCTTGCACGGCGCATCGTGGCCATCGTGGCACAGGTTCGGCGTGATGAAGGCGAAATTCGGCGTCGTCGCGGCATTCGCCAGATCGTGGTCCAGCGCGTCGAGGTTGACCACATGCTTATCGCAGCGCGCCGGGTCGTCGATGATGGAATGAAAATAGACGAAGGGATCGTGCTTGGCGGAATACTGATCTTGCGGCGTGGCGCGTATCGTGTGGTCGGCCGCGCCAACGGCGACATGACCGCAGGTGGCCGACTCGCGCGAGGGATCCGCGCCCATGTCCTCCATGTAGCCCTTCCAGGCGAATCCGGCGGCCTCGAGTTGATCGGGCAAGGTCTTCACATCGGATGGGTACACGCAGCCCTCGCCGAGGGCCTGGCCGTTCTCGTCCAGGCCTGGCCGCGTGCGCACGAAATCGGCGAACACGTGGCAATCCGCCTGCGTCGCCTTGTTCGGCGCCTGCCCGCTGATCATGGCGATGTAGTTGTCCAGGCTCAGGTGGCCGATGGCGTAATAGTTCGCCAGCAACGCGCCCTGCCTGGGCAATTCGTGCGCAAGGTAGGGCGCGATGGAATTTTCGTTGAACGTGACCTCAAACGGTTCGTTTTCCAGCACGATCACGAAGACATGGCGGATGGGATGGCCGGCATCGTCCTTGCGCACCTGCATGCCGGTACAGGAAACGAGCGAGGACAGGATCGCGCTAGCGAGTAGAAAACGCACAAGCGCCATGATCGGACCCCAATCAAATCAACTTGATCTCGCGCAGCCGCTGCTGCAGGTATTCGTGCGCGGTGATCGAAGTGTCGTAGCGACGCGGGTTGTCGGCCGTGATGCAGGACGGCAGCGGATCCAGCACGACGTCGGGGTTCGGGTGCAGGAAGAACGGCACCGAATACCGCGGCTTGCGCGCCTGCTCGCCCGGCGGATTGACCACGCGATGCGTGGTCGAGGGATACACGTGGTTGGTCAGGCGCTGCAGCATGTCGCCGATGTTGACGACGATGGTGTCGGCGTCGGACGTGAACGGCACCCACTCGCCCGCTCGCGATTTCACTTCCAGACCCGCACTGCTGGCACCGACCAGCAAGGTGATGAAGTTGATGTCTTCGTGCGCGCCGGCGCGCACGTTGGGCACGTCCGGCGTCGTGATCGGCGGATAGTGGATCGGGCGCAGGATCGAATTGCCGAAATTCGTCTTGTCGGCGAAGAAATCCTCGGCCAGGCCAATGTGCAGGGCGAGTGCGCGCAGCACGCGCGAGCCGAGCGCGTCGAGCGCGTTGTACAGCGCCAGACCCTTGTCGTGGAATTGCGGAATTTCGGCCGGCCAAACATTCGGCGGCATCACATCCGCGAATTTGGAACCGGCCGGCAGCTCGCGGCCAATGTGGTAGAACTCCTTCAGATCCGGATAACGCGAATCCTTGGCCGTCTCGATGCCGAACGGCGTGTAGCCGCGCGCGCCGCCGGCGCCCTTGAGGTGGTATTTCGCCTTCGTTTCGGCGGGCAGCGCGAAGAAACGCACGAATGCGTCGTAGGCGCCGTCGATCAGCGTTTGCGGAATGCCGTGGCCGCGGATGCCGGCGAAGCCCCATTCGCGGTAGGCCGCGCCGAGTTCGGCGACGAACGCGTTGCGATCGCTGTCGTTCGGGTTCTTGTCGAATCTGCGGATGTCGAGGGTGGGTATGCGTGTGCTCATGCGCCTGATTCTACGACGCGCGCCAGCTCCTGTGCGAGCCGGCGCACTTCCGCGGCGTCCTCGCCTTCCACGGTCACGCGCACCAGCGGTTCGGTGCCGGAAGCGCGCAACACCACGCGGCCGCGGCCGTGCAGGATTTTTTCCACCTGCCGCAGTGCGGCCTGAACCGGCGCGCGCTCGATCGCAGCGGCGGCGACGCGCACGTTCAGCATTACCTGCGGCACGCGACGCAGCGGCGCGCGTGCCTGCGCCAGCGT
>DASTAL010000232.1:0-2736 GCA_035712685.1 Rudaea sp.
CGCCTGCGCACGATTTGTATCGTCCTGATCGGCGCCGTGCCCATTCTCGCTGCAGTCGCCCTGTTCGTGCTGCCAGGTTGGAGCGCGATCTTCGCGTGCATCGCGGCACTCGCGGCCACGGCCGGCCTGTTCGTCGAGCGCTGGCTGTTTTTCGCCGAAGCAAAGCACGTCGTGATGTTGTATTACGGCGGTGTGCGCCCGCAAAGTGCCTGAACGGCGCTTGTACGTTTTGCGCACAAGTCCACTTTTTTGCGTCGGCGCGCGTTTACAATGCGCGCCCGCCGCCTTGCACGCGGCGCGTCCCCCAGAACAAGGAATTCCCCATGAAAACGACCTTACTCGCATCCGCCGTTTTGCTCGCGCTGCCGCTGGCCGCGCTCGCCGCCGATCCGCCGCCGCCGCCGACGGGCTGGTCCGGCAGCGGCGAAGCCGGCCTGTCCATCGCCAGCGGCAACACCAAGTCGCAGAACCTGAACGCCAAGCTCGACATCAAGTTCAACGACGACCAGTGGACGGACGATTTCTACCTGCTCGCGCTGCGCAACAAGGCCAATACGCCGGCCGGCTACGACCTGACCGCGAACCGCTACGAAGGCGGGGCCTCGCTCGGCTACAAGTTCGACGAGCGCAGCTACATCGTCGGCGCGGCGCGCTACGAGCACGACGAATTCTCGTCGTACGACTATCAGTACATCGTTTCGATCGGCTACGGCTACCAGATCCTGAAGAACGCGAGCGACGAACTCGCGGTGGAAGTCGGCCCGGGCTACAAGGTCGCGCAGCCGGCTTCCTACATCCTGTTGCCGGTCGATCCGCAATCGCCGCCGGTCAAGGTCACGCCGGATTCGGAAAACAACCTCGTTGCGCGCGGCAAGCTCGCCTACAAGCACAATTTCAGCGACACGGTGTCGTTCGTCGACACGTTCGTGGTCGAAGCCGGCAGCGGCAACAAGTTCTTCCAGAACGACGCCGGACTCGCGGTGAAGATGAACAGCAAGCTGGCGCTCAAGGTCGGCTACCAGATCCGCCACAACTCGGACGTGGAACCGGGTTTCAAGAAGACCGACGGCTTGTTCACCACGAACCTTGTCTACAACTTCTAAAAACCTGCTGCGCTCGACATCTTGCACGCCGGCGGTGCTCGGAATCCTCATTTACATCCGAGTAAACTCCGGTTCCTGCGCTCCGGCGGCGTGCAACCTGTCATCGCTCGCGACGGTTTTTCAGCCGTTGCACGGAATTCTCCACCCCTCCCGCCGGCGGGAGGGCGTAATTACCGCCCCAGCAATTCCCCGGCACCCTGCGCAAGCAGATTGCGCGCGACGCGTTCGCCCAGCGCCTCCGGCGCCTCGCTCTGGCCATCGTCCTCGGCGCGGATGAGCTTGCCGCTGGCGGCGTCGCCGACCAGTCCGGAAAGATGCAATCCGATTTCGGTTTCGATGCAGAACGCCGCGATCGGCACTTGGCAGCTGCCTTCCAGACGGCGCGTCATCGCACGCTCGGCGGCGACGCAGCGTGCCGTTGCCTCGTCGTGCAGCGGCGCCAGCACTTCCAGCGTGCGGGAGTCGCCGGCACGCAGTTCGACGGCGATCGCGCCCTGCGCCGCGGCCGGCAGCCAGTGCGGTGGATCGAGCCGGCTGCGGATGCGCGCGGCAAGGCCGAGGCGTTCCAGTCCCGCGCAGGCGAGCACGATGGCGGCGTAATCGCCGTGGTCGAGCTTGGCCAGGCGCGTGTTGACGTTGCCGCGCAGATCGAGCAGTTCGAGATCCGGACGCCGTGCGCGCAGTTGCGCCTGCCGGCGCAGCGACGAGGTGCCGACGCGCGCGCCACGCGGCAAATCGTCCAGGTGCACGAAATCCACGGCCACGAAGGCGTCCGCGGCATCCGCGCGCTCGAGCACGGCGCCGATCGCGAAGCCATCGTCCAGGCGCATCGGTACGTCCTTGAACGAATGTACGGCGATGTCGGCTTCACGCTGCTCAAGCGCGACTTCGAGTTCCTTGAGGAACAGCCCCTTGCCGCCGATGTCGGCGAGCGGACGGTCGAGAATGCGATCCCCGCGCGTCGTCATCGGCACGAGCTCGACGCCCAGGTGCGGATGCGCGGCACGCAGGCGCGCGGCAACATGCTCGGCCTGCCAAAGGGCGAGCGCGCTCTTGCGCGTGGCGATGCGCAGCACGTCCTTCATAGATGGCGCGCCAACTTGCGCAACCCCGGCAGGTTGCGCCGGCTCACTTCCAACGTCGTCGCCACGCCTTCGAGTTGCGCGTGGATGCTGCCATCGGCGACGCGCACGAGCCCGGTCAGCCGATCGCGCGCGACCAGGCAATTGCGGTGGATGCGCACGAAACGCTCGCCGAATTCCTCTTCCAGCGTCTTCAGCGATTCCTCGATCAGCACTTCGCCTTTGGCGTGGTGGACGACGACGTACTTGTCTTCGGCCAGCAGGTACTGGATGTCGGCGACCGGCACGAGCACGAGGTTGCCGCGCACGCGCGCGCACAGGTGGCCGCGGCGCGCGGGCTTGCCGCTCGTCGATTCCAGACGGGCGACATCCTCGGTGCCGAAGCGCCGCGCGCGGTCGAGCGCCGCGCGCAGGCGGTCCAGGCGCACCGGCTTGACCAGGTAATCGACCGCGCCGGTGTCGAACGCGGCAAGCGCATGTTCGTCGTAGGCGGTGCAGAAAACGATCGCCGGCGGCTTGTCGAAACCGGCGAAGTGGCGCGCGGCTTCCAG
>DASTAL010000233.1:0-2850 GCA_035712685.1 Rudaea sp.
CCGGCGTTGTGCCGCTCCGGCTGAAATACGTCGAGCCGTCCTCGGCATTGCGGCAGATCCACAAGGGTGGCAGCGGCGCCGGCGCTCTTGCGGCCGGCAAGGGCTGCGGCGACGCGGGCGCGGCGGCAGGCGCACTTGACGACGCGGCTGGTGGCGACGGTGCGGGCGGCGCGTCCGGCAGCCAGACTTCCGCCTGTGTCGCGTTCTGCGGGCAGGGCCGGTCCTGGAACGCGACGTTGCCCTGCGCGTCGGTGCATTTGTAGACATCGGTCGCCCCGGCTTGCGCCGCGAACGCCAGCAACGCGATGGCAACGAGGCGGAAGTTGGGCGCCATCATGTTCAATGCAGCGTCTTGTACGTCTCCGCATCGAACGCGTCCACGGCGACGACTTCGTTGCGCGCCGCATCGGCTTCCTGGATCAGGTCGTATTCGGCCTGCGAGATCACGCCGGCCTTCAGCCCCATCTCGTCGAGCATGTAGCCGGGAGCGCGGTCGAGCTTGCCGGCGCGCACGGCATCGCGCAGTTTCGTTTCCACCGGGATCGCGCGCACGGCCTTGTCGAGCGCGGCTTCGAGCGCGCCGAGGCCGACTTCGGTCGGCGGCGGCACGAAGATGTCGGGGGTGAGGTTGATGCGCGCCTCGCGGTCCTCGAGGATGTCGCGCGCCACGCGCGCGCCGAGTTTGTCCGAAGGCGGACGGAAGCGCGGGCCGAGCGGGAAGATCACCCACGACAGCCACCAGGCGGCGGCGCGCATCGGCAGGTTTTCGAGCACGCCGAGCAGCGCTTCCTGGATGCGGTACAGGCACAGTTCCACGCTCCAGCGCACGAGGTTGTAGTTCGCCGTGGTCTTGGCTTCGTCGTGGTAGCGCTTGAGCGCCGCAGAGGCCAGGTACATGTAGGCGAGCGCGTCGGCGAGGCGCCCGGAAATCTTCTCGCGGCGCTTGAGCGTGCCACCGAGCGTGCCCATCGCCATGTCCGACAGCAGCTCGAACGCGGCGGAAAAACGCGACAGGTGCTGGTAGTAGCGCACGGTGTCCTCGGTGCGCGGGGCGGACGCAATGCGGCTGCCGGTCCAGGCCAGCAGCTTCGCGCGCGTCGCGTTGCGCAACAGCAGGTTGACGTGGCCGAAGATCGCCTTGTCGAATTTTTTCAGGTTTTTTTCCGCGATCGCGTTGATCTCGTGTTGGACGAAAGGATGGCAGCGGATCGCGCCCTGGCCATAGATGATCATCGAACGGGTGAGGATGTTCGCGCCTTCCACCGTGATGCCGATCGGCACCGCGTCCCAGGTGCGCGCGAGCGGGTTGCGCGGACCTTTCTGGATCGCCGCGCCGGCGCGGATGTCCATCGCGTCGGTGACGACTTCGCGCATGCCTTCGGTGAGGTAGGCCTTCGCGATCGCCGACAGTACCGCTGGCTTTTCGCCGGCATCGAGCGCGCCGCAGGTGAGCGTGCGCGTGGCGGTCATGTAATACGTCTTGCCGGCGATGCGCGCGAGCGGTTCCTCGATGCCCTCGAAACGGCCGATCGGCGTGTCGAACTGTTCGCGCACGGTCGCGTACGCGCCGGAGATGCGCGTCATCATCTGCGCCGCGCCGACGCTGAGCGCAGGCAGCGAAATCGAGCGTCCCGCGGCGAGGCATTCCATCAGCATGCGCCAGCCGTGGCCGATGCCCTCGCGCCCGCCGATGACGCAATCCAGCGGCGCGAACACGTCCTTGCCGACGATCGGTCCGTTCATGAACGGCACGCCCATCGGATCGTGGCGCATGCCGATCTCGATGCCGGGCAGGTGCGCTTCGATCAGCGCGCAGGTGATGCCGAGGTCTTCGGTGTCGCCGAGCAGGTGATCGGGGTCCTGGATGCGGAACGCGAGGCCAATCAAACTTGCGACCGGCGCGAGCGTGATGTAACGCTTCTTCCAGTTCAGGCGCAGGCCGAGCACTTCCTTGCCGTCGACGATGCGCTTCTCGACCACGCCGGTGGATTGCGTGGCGGCCGCGTCGGAGCCGGCTTCGGGCCCGGTCAGGCCGAAGCAGGGCACGTCCTCGCCGCGCGCCAGGCGCGGCAGGTAGTATTTCTTCTGTTCCTCGGTACCGTAGTGCAGCAGCAATTCGCCGGGACCGAGCGAGTTCGGCACCATCACCGTGACCGCGGCCGTCACCGAGCGCGAGGAAATCTTCGTGACCACGCGCGAATGCGCGATCGCGGAAAAGCCGAGTCCGCCGTATTCCTTCGGGATGATCATGCCGAAGAAGCGGTTCGCTTTCAGGAACGCCCAGATGTTCGTCGGCAGGTCGCGCTGCTGGTTGATCTGCCAGTCGTCGAGGCGCGCGCACAACTCCTGCACGGGGCCGTCGACGAAGGCCTGTTCCTCGGCGGTCAGTTTCTGTGGCACGAAGTCGAGCAGCTTCTGCCAGTGCGGACGGCCGGAAAACAGCTCCGCGTCCCACCACACGGTACCCGCATCCAGCGCGATGCGCTCGGTTTCGCCCAGGCGAGGCAACACGGGCGCCATCAGCTTCATGGCGAAGCGCGAAACGATCTGCCGGCGCAGGAACGGAATGCCGAAGATCGCCGCCAGCACGATCAGCACGATGACCGTGCCTTCGAACAGCAGCGGCGAGGCGACGCCGCAGACGCGCCAGCCGATCAGCCAGATCGCGGCGGCGCCGGTCCAGGCGAGGAATCCGTAGCCGAGGAACAGCAGCGCGCCGAGCAGGATCAGCGCGAGGACGAACGTGAGAATCATGGGCGCACCGCGGTTGGGCCGGTCGGGCCCCTATCATCCGCCGCGGGAAGGAAAATGCAAAACTATTGTTGCGGCTGCTGCTGCAGATCCGACGTG
>DASTAL010000234.1:0-3987 GCA_035712685.1 Rudaea sp.
CGAGGCGCCGTCGACGCGGAAGAATTGCTGGATCGTCATCTTCAATTCGCCGAAGGACGGTTTCTCGCTCTGCGACATCTGGTCGAGGTCGACCAGGTTCTGCACCGTGCCCTTGCCATAGGTCTGTTCGCCGACGATCAGCCCGCGGCCGTAATCCTGGATCGCGCCGGCGAAGATTTCCGAGGCCGAGGCGGAATTGCGGTTGACCAGCACGGCGAACGGACCGTCCCAGGCCATGTTCTGGTGCGTGTTGCGGCCGACTTCGACGCGGCCGTCGGCATTGCGCACCTGCACGACCGGGCCCTTGCCGACGAACAGGCCGGTGAGGTCGATCGCCTCGGACAACGAGCCGCCGCCATTGTTGCGCAAGTCCATGAGCACGGCGTCGACGTGCTGCGCCTTCAGGCCGTCGAGCAGCTTGGCGACGTCGCGGGTTGCACTCTTGTAGTTCTTGTCGCCGCGCCGGCGCGCGTCGAAATCCTCGTAGAAGGTCGGCAGACTGATCACGCCCACGCGGCGCGTGGCATCGCCGTCCTTGATGTCGATGACGGAACTCTTCGCCGCCTGTTCCTCGATGTTGACCTTCTTGCGCACCAGCGCGATGAGCTCGTGCTTGCCGTCGGGACCGGCATCGGCGGGCAGTACTTCAAGGCGCACCGTGGTGTCTTTCTCGCCGCGAATCTTGTCGACCACGTCGTCCAGGCGCCAGCCGACCACGTCGACGATCGGGCCGCTCGCGCCCTGGCCGACGCCGACGATGCGGTCGCCGACCTTGAACTTGCCCGACAGCGCGGCCGGGCCGCCGGCGACGATCTCGCGGATCGCGGTGTAGTCGTCGTCGCGTTGCAGTACCGCACCGATGCCTTCGAGCGAAAGCTTCATGGCGATGTCGAAATTCTCGCTCGCGCGCGGACCGAGGTAATTGGTGTGCGGATCGATCGACAGCGCATACGCGTTCATGAAGGTCTGGAACACGTCTTCGGAGTCGATCTGGCGGATGCGGTCGAGGTAGTTCGCGTAGCGCTTGTCCAGGGTTTCGCGGATCTTCGCGTCGGCCTGCCCGGCGAGCTTCAGACGCAGCCAGTCGTTCTTGACGCGCTTGCGCCACAGGTCGTCGAGTTCGGCCGTGGACTTTGCCCACGGTGCCTTGTCGCGCTGGTAGGCGTAGGTTTCGTCCTTGTCGAAGTCGAACGTCTTTTTGAGCAGATCGCGGGCGTACTGCGTCCGCTCCGCCACGCGCTGTTCGTACAGGTTGAAGATCGCGAACGGCACGGACAGGTTTTCGTCGTAGATGTCGTCGCCGAGTTTGTCGCGCTCGGGCATGAAGCGGTCGACGTCGGCCTGCACGAAGAACAGGCGGTCGCCGTCGAGCGAGTCGAAGTAGCGGTCGAAGATCTTGCGCGACATCGCCGCGTCGAGCGGTTCGGCCTTGTAGTGGAAACGGGTCAGGAAACGCGTTGCCAGCAGCGCCGCCTGCGCCTGCTCGGTCGTCGGTTTCAGCACGACGTCGCGCGGTGCGGTCGCCGGTTTGGCGGCGGCGACGGCGGCAAAGGCGAGAGCAATCCAGGCCAGATGGCGAAGGGCGGATGATTTCAGCATGACGGCAGGGTATCCGGAAAAATTAGGCGACTTCGACGTAACCGGCCTCGTGGGCCATGCGGTCGGTGTGATAGGAACTGCGCACCAGTGGCCCCGAGGCGACGTGCTGGAAGCCGAGGCGCTGGCCGTAGTCGGCGAGCGCCTCGAATTCCGCCGGCATCCAGTAGCGCAGCACCGGGTAGCGATGCGGTGGGGGTTGCAGGTACTGTCCGATCATGACCGTATCGACCGCGTGTGCGCGCGGATCGTTCAACGCGCCGTGCACCGGTTCGGTGGTCTTGTCCTCGCCGGGCAGTTTGGCTGCTTCGGCAACGACGGTAATCGGAAGGGTCTTGTCCACGCTCATGCCGTCACGTTAGCGCCGCTTGCGGATGCCGCACCAGCGCCAGAAGTCAGTATGGGGTCGGCTGACGCCGCTTCCAGCCCGAACTGGCGGGCCAACTCCGCCACCAGCCGGTTTTCCACGTCGGCCAGCCGCGACGGGCCGCCCAAGTCTAGCACCTGGGTGACCTGCAAACCCTGAAAACCACAGGGATTGATGCGATGGAAAGGTTCCAGATCCATGTCCACGTTGAAGGCCAGGCCATGGAACGTGCAGCCGCGGCGCACGCGGATGCCGAGCGCGGCGATCTTGGCGCCGTTCACGTACACGCCGGGGGCGCCGTCGCGGCGCGCCGCGAGGATGTTCCACTCCGCCAGCGTATCGATCACCGCCTGTTCGATGCGACCCACGTATTCGCGCACACCAATCCCGGCGCGGCGCAGGTCGATCAGGGGATAGGCCACGATCTGGCCCGGCCCGTGATAGGTCACCTGGCCGCCGCGATCAACCGGAACGACGGGAATGGAGCCCGGAGCGAGCACGTGCTCCCATTTGCCGGCTTGACCAAGCGTGAATACGGGTTCGTGCTCGACCACCCACAATTCATCCGGCGTTTGCGGCGTGCGCATGTCGGTGAATGCCTGCATCGCCCGCCACACCGGTTCGTAGGGCGACAGGCCGGGCAGGCGGCGGATGAGCAGATCGGCCACGGCCTTACAGTGTCCAGCGCACGTCCGGATGCGCGCGCAGCGCGGCATGGATTTCGTCGTACTTTTCGCGTGTCGGGCACATGAAGCTCGCCGTCACCGACACGTAGTTGCCCTCGCGCGAGGGTCGTACGCGCACCGCTTCGGCCAGCACCTCGAGGCCGGCGTCGCGGATAATGCGCTGGACCTCGTCTTCCAATTTCGCGCGCGCGTTGCCCATTGCGGTGATCTCGAACACGCCCGGAAACTGGAAACCCTGCTGCGGATTCTGCGCAGCGATGTCGTCGAGCGGCTTCATCGGGAGGTCATCATTGGGCAGGATTCATTGGGCCGATCTCATTGAGTATTCGGCGTCGAGGAAATTTCCACCTTCTGGTCGCCCTTGAACCACAGCCACACGCTGTCCGACAGGCGTCCGAAGAAACCGGCTTCGGGTGCGTCGGCCAGCGCAACCAGCGGGCGTTCGAGCAGCGTCTTGCCGTCCAGCGCCACGCTCAAGGTACCGACCTGCTGGCCCTTCGTGTACGGCGCGATCAGGCGCCCGGGCAGTTTCAGGTTGGCCTTGAGATCGCCGTAGCGGCCGCGCGGCAAGGTCACGAGCACGTCCTGCGCGACGCCGAGCGGCAGCGTGTTCTGCGCGCCCTTCCACAGTTCCGGCGTAGTCAGCGCCTTGTTCGCGTCGTAGAGCTTGTGCGTCTCGAAGAAGCGAAAACCGTAGTTGAGCAAAGTCTGGTTGTCGTCCGCGCGCTGCTTGTCGCTCGGCGTGCCCATGACCACCGCGATCAGGCGCTGGTCGCCGCGCTTGGCCGACGTGGTCAGGCAGAAGCCGGCTTCCTTGGTGTGGCCGGTCTTGAGGCCGTCCACGCTCGCATCGCGCCATAACAGCGCGTTGCGGTTGTGCTGGACGATGCCGTTCCACTCGAATTCCTTGATCGCGTAGATCTTGTATTCGTTCGGGTAGTCCTGAATGACGTGGCGTGCCAGCAGGGCGATGTCGTGGGCGGTGGAATAGTGGTTCGGATCCGGCAGGCCAGTCGCGTTGACGAAATGCGTACCGGTCATGCCGAGCTTGGCCGCGTATTCGTTCATCAGGTTCGCGAACGTGTCCTCGGAACCGGCGACGTGCTCGGCGAGCGCGATCGCCGCGTCGTTGCCGGACTGGATGATCATGCCGTAGAGCAGGTCCTTGAGCGGCACCTGCGAGTTCACCTTCAGGAACGTGGTCGAGCCGTCGGTGCCGGCGCCGCCCTCGCGCCAGGCGCGTTCGCTGATCAGCACCGGGTCTTCGAGCTTGATCTTGCCGGCGGCCAGTTCCGCCGAAACGATGTAGCCGGTCATCATCTTGGTGATCGAGGCCGG
>DASTAL010000235.1:0-4670 GCA_035712685.1 Rudaea sp.
CCAGCTCAACCAGCTTGGCTACGCCAGCGAAAGCGCGCACGACGGCGAAACCGCGCTGCAGATGTGGCGCAGCGGCAAGTACGCGTTGCTGCTCACCGATCTGCACATGCCGCGTCGCGACGGCTACAGTCTTGCCGAGGCGGTCCGCGCCGATGAATCCGCCCGCGGCGGGGCACGCGCGCCCATCATCGCCCTCAGCGCAAACGTCAGCACCGGAGAAGTCGAACGCAGCCGCGCCGCCGGCATCGACGACTTCATCGCCAAGCCGACGCCGTTGCCGCTGCTCGGCGCAATCCTGCAGCGTTACCTGCCGCTGCAGCGCTTCATCGCCGAGGCGTCCGCTCGCGCCGACGCGCAGACCGCGCCGCCACGAGCGCGCATGGCGGCGGGCCTGGATCGCGGCTTGATCGAGGATTTCCTGCACGCCACGCACGAAGATCTGTCCGCGCTGCGCCTGGCCCTCGACGGCAACGATGCCGCCGGCGTGGCGCACGAGGCTCACCGGATCAAGGGTGCGGCCGGCCTGGTCGAGGCAACCGCAATCGCCGGTGTCGCCGGACGCATCGAGGCCGCCTCCCGTGCCGGCGATCTGGCCCAGGCGCATGCCGACATCGAAGCACTCGAAGCGGAAGTCGAACGTTTCGCCTCCCAGCGCATTGCAAGCGCTTAGAGTCGCATTGCCGCGCGCAGCTGCCTCGCGAACTGCGGCGGATCGCCGCGGCGTACGACGACGCGCGGCGTTTCATGCCATTGCGCGCAAGCGTGAATCGCGGCGGCAACATCATCGATCATTGCGACGTCCGGCCGGACATCGGCCTCGAGGCGAATCGACTTGATTTCGAACGTGCCGTCACCGCGATGCGCCTTGGCGTCGAGCCGGCCAATCAATTTTCCGCAACGCAGGATCGGCAGCACAAAGTAACCGTGCCGGCGCTTGTGTGCCGGCAGGTAACATTCGATCCGATAGTCGAAGCCGAACAGCGCGCTCGCGCGTTCGCGATCCCAGATCACCGGATCGAACGGCGACAGCAGCGCCGTGTGCGTGGCGCGCAGGGCCGAACGTTGCGCACGGCGCAACAATCCCAGGTTCTCGCGATGCACGTATCCCGGCACCTCCCAGCCGCCCACATCAACGCGCATCAATTCGCCGGTGTCGAGGAATGGCTGCAGGTCGCCGTCCTTGAGCTTTCGACCGGTACGGAAGTAGTCGGCAATCCAGCGTGCCTGCGCGATGCCGAGCGCGCGCACCGCGCCGAGCACGAACTCGCGGCGCAATTCCGCCTCGTCCAGACGCGGTGCATCCACGCTTAACGCCGCCTTGGCGAGCACGCGCTCGGTCACGTCGTAGACCCGCTGGAAGGCATCGCGCCGCGCGATCATCAAATCGCCTTGCGCGAACGCGGTTTCCAGCCAGCGTTTCTCGAGCGAGCGGTTCCACCAGCCGCCGCCCTTGCCGGCACGCTCGAAGTCCGCGGATTTCACCGCGCCGTTCGCGCGGATGTGGTCGATCAGTCCGGCGATCTCGTCGCGATGCTCGCGCCGGGCGGCCGCGGCGTGCTTGTGCGCCCAATGCCCGGCACGGAGAGGCGACGGATGCCGGTGCAGGGCGAAATCGGTCATCGGCGCAAAGCAGGCCTCGTGTGCCCAGCATTCGAAGATCTTCCCGCGTGCGAGCAGATCGTCCAGCCAGCGCGGTTCGTAATCGCCCAACCGCGCGAACAGCACCAGGTACGGACTGCGCGCGACGACGTTGATGGTGTCGATCTGCAACAGGCGCATGCGCACCATCGCGGCCAGCACGCGCGCTCGCGTGGCGCGCGCGCGCGGCGGGGTGAGCAGGCCCTGAACGGCCAGGTGCAGGTTGCGCGCCTGTTGCGCGGATATCCGAACTTCGCCGTCGCTTTCCGGTCTGCTCATGCGTACGCTTCGATGCTATCGACGAAGTGTATCGTGCCTGTCAAACAGGCGATCGACCCAGGAGACTGCCATGAACCGCATGTTCGTTTTGCTCGCCGCATCGTCCCTGCTCGCCAGCGCCGGTGTCTACGCGCAGGACCAGACTGTCCACTTCACCCAGGCCGACGGCACCCGCGTCACCTTGACCTCCGGCCAGCCGGCGCCGGATCACTACGGCCCGCCGCCCGCCTTCGCCACCCTCGACACCGGCCATACCGGCAGGATCACGCGCGAGCAGGCGCAGGCCTACCCGCCGCTGGTGAACGACTTCGACTACATCGCGCACCATGCCAACAGCATCACCAAGGCACAGTACGAACGCTGGGTGAAATCGCAGAATTGATCGCCCCGCAGGACTTCACATTTTTTCGATTCTGGCGCAACATGACCGCGTCCACGGGGAGGGTGCGGTCATGTCCAGCGACACCGCCGCGACAAGCGGCAGCCTGTTTCGCGACGTCAAGAACGCTTTCGGCGAATTGTTCAGCGGGAAGCTCGATCCGCACCAGGAACTGCTGATCCAGGTTTCGTTCGGACTGCTCGGTGCGATGGCGCGCGCCGACGGCGTGGTCTCGGCGGAAGAGGCCACGTTCACGAATACCTGGATGGACGAACTCAAGCTCACCGCGCGGGCGCGCCAAGTCGCCACCGAAGCGTTCGCCACCGGCTGCCGCCGCGATTACGATTTCAAGGCGGACGTGCGCCGCCTGCTTGCGGAATTCAAGCCGGGTTCGATCGAAGTCGACAAGCTCTACACCGGCCTGCTGCGCCTCGCGATCGCCGACGCGCGCATCCGTCCCGGCGAAACGCGCTTCCTGCAGCAGATCACGACCGCACTCGGCTTCCCCGAATCCGAACTGCACAAGCGGCTGCCGGGAATCACGGCAACCGCCTGACAGACTTCACCTTCACCTGAATTGATGAAGAACCGTCGCGAGCGAAGGCAGATTGGACGCCGTCGGAGCGCAGGAACCGGAGTGTACGTTCGAAGTACATGAGGATTCCGAGCACCGCCGGCGTACAAGCTGCCGAGCGCAGCAGGTTCTTCCTCAGTGGCTCAGATTGTCCGTGCGGCCGATGAATGCCGCCGCCACGTCGTGCAGCTTCTTCAGCGATTCCTCGTGCGCGTAGACCATGTGCCCGGAGGGGAAGAACGCGTACTCGATGTTGGACTGCAACTTCGCCGGAATCGGCAGGTGGCGCATCTCGTAGACGGCGGCGAAATACGGCGTGGCCAGGTCGTAGTAGCCGCCGGCCAGAAGCACATGCAGTTGCGGGTTGTATTTCATCGCCACGGCGAGGTCGGACATCACGTTTGTCGATGACGGGAAGAATCCGGGTGGCAAACCCGGTGCCTGATGTTTCCAGTCCCACGGTTGCACGTCGCCGAATTCGTGGAAGGTCATGCCGTCGCCGAACTTGAGCGTGCGCCGCGCATAGTCGTTGAACATCGACACATAGGCCGAACTGATCGCCGCGGACTGCGGATCGTAGGCCGACTGCTGCTCGAGCGGATCCATGGCCGGGCCAGAGAAACGCGAGTCGAGACGACCGGTGGTCGTATCCGAAGAATCCTGCAGGGTCTTCTCGAACTCGCCGCCGAAAACGCGCAGGTCGGCCTTGTCGATGTAGGATTCCGGCAGGCCGGTGTAATCGTGCAGCTTGGCGATGATGGCCTTGCGCCGTTCGGGATCCAGCGTGGCGCCGGCCGCAAGCGCAACCGTGTAGTCGGTCATCGCGAACTGCTCGACCTCCTTCAGGAACGGTTCGAGTTGGGCCGGCTGATTCGGCAGCTTGTGGTGGTACCACGCCGTTGCCGCGTAGGTCGGCAGCGCCAGCGCGTACGGCTGGTCGACGCCGGGATCGTATTGCGCCGCGTCGATGTCGTTCGCAAACGAGAGAATCTGCGAGAGCAGCATGACGCCGTTGAGATCCACGCTCTGTTCGGTCTCCAGCACGTTCGCGAGCACCGCCGAACGCGTGGTGCCGTAGCTTTCGCCGAACAGGTACTTGGGCGAATTCCAGCGTCCGTACTCGGTCAGGAATCTGGTGATGAACTGGGCGAAGGCATGCGCGTCCTGGTCCACGCCATAGAATTCCTTGCCCCGCTCCTTCATCGCCGCCGTGCGCTTGGCCTTGTCCTTCTCGTTGACCAGCAGGCGCGAAAAGCCCGTGCCGGGCGCGTCGATGAAGACCAGGTCCGAGGCATCGAGCAGGCTGTAGTTGTTGTCGATCAACTGGTACGGCGCCGCAGGTGTGTGCTGGTCATCGAGCGTGACCACGCGCCTGGGCCCGAACGCGCCCATGTGCAGCCACACCGTCGACGAACCCGGCCCGCCGTTGTAGAGGAAGGTCAGCGGGCGCCTGGCGCCGTCCACGCCGCTCTTGAAATAAGCGACGTAGAAAATGCTGGCCGTGGGATCGTCCTTGTCCTCGTCCTTGCCGGTGAGCAGGATGGTGCCGGCGATGGCCTTGTAATCGAGCTTCTTGCCTTCGACGCTCACGCTGCCGGCGGTCTCGACCTTCTGCGCCTTGACCGCGGGCGCGGCGGGCTTGTCCTCGTGCTTGTCCGCAGCGGGCTTGTCGACGGCAAGGAGGGGCGCGCTAAAAGCAAAGGCGAGGACAAAAAGCACAAGCGTACGGATGCGGCGCATGGCAACCCCCTGTCGGAAAGCGTGCAGGATATGCTCGACGCGCGCGGCAAGCCAATGCCC
>DASTAL010000236.1:0-3368 GCA_035712685.1 Rudaea sp.
GATCACGACCATGCCCTTGACGATTTCGCCGGTGCGCGGATCCACGATCTCCTGCCCGTAGGACCAGCCGCGCGTGGCGCGATCGACCCAGTTGACGACGTTGTAACGCACGTCCATCGGATCGATGTCGCGCGGCAGGACCTTCACCTGGAACGCATCGATGTAGCCGGCCGCATCGAATGCCTTGGCCCACCAGCCGATGCCGTCGATCAATGCCGACCGAATCGGTTCCGGGGCGCGCCAGTCGACGTAGTAGATGATGGGCTTGCGCACGCGCGAACGCGGCGCGACGGGATCGGTCTTTTCCAGGCGGAACCGGTTGGCATATTCGCGCACCACGTCATTGCCCAGGGGTTCGCCGAAATCCACGACCTGCGTGCCGAAGCCCGCGATGCGCGGATCGAAACGACGCGGCTGGAATCCGGGACCCGGCAGCCGGACGAAACTGTGGTGCACGGTGAAACTGACTTGCCCGGTAGCGGGCGCGATGTTGGCGACCTCCGCGCCCGGCGTGTCCGACGCGTAGGTTTGCACCGCGTCGATTTCGAGATTGTCCGGAAAGTCCTTCACCGAATCGGGATCGGCCGCGCTGCGTTTTTCGTCGAGCTTGAAGCCCTTGCCAGCGCCCTGCCCACCGCCGACGCCAAATGTGTCGGTGCCTTGGTCTAGCGAGTCGGCGATGCCGATCGCATCCGCGGTGAGGAATCCGGACAGATCCACCACCAAGCGGCCATCGGGCAAGGTCGCGGCAACGTCGCCCATCCATGCGATCGACGTGGCGAAGTCGGGACTTGGATCCGCGCCGGTTGTGGCGCCGCGGAAGCGCGGATTCTCGAACACCGCGGCGATCTTCTTGCCATAGCGGCGGAACGCGAGGATTTGCGTGTTGCCTACCCGGCCCCGGTCGAGAAACGTCGGCGCCGCGCCGAGCCCGGTGCGCAGCGAAGTGGCGTACAAGAATCGCGCCGACACGCCATCCTCGCCGGCCGGCGGCAAGGTGACGAGGATGCGGCCGGCGTGCTTGTCCACGTGCACGGGCAGCAGGCCTTGCAGCGCGATCGTTGCTTCGAAAACCTTGTCCGGATGCGCTTGCGCCGGCTCGGCATGCGCGATGGAAAATCCGGCGACTGCCGCGAAAACGAGCGGCAAGGCGATGCAGGAACGGAGGGCTTTGGCGGTCATGCGCGGGATTCTATCCCGCACCGGCACCCGTTGCCCGGATCGACGCGCCCAGGTCGGGGCCCGACTCAAATCAATGCGTCGGGCCGGCGCGCGCCGGCAAAACGGCGCGACCAGTACTTCTCGCTCATGCGGTCCACGCGTACGCGCTCGCCGGTCGTGGGCGAATGGATGAAACGGCCGCCGCCGAGGTAGATGCCGACGTGCGAAATGCGCTTGCCGCGGGTGCGGAAGAACACCAGGTCGCCGGCCTGCATGTCGTCGCGGTCGATCTTCCGGCCGTCGCGGTACTGCGCCGCGGAGTTTTCCGGCAGTTCCACGCCCAGCACCTGCGCGAAGACGTAGTGCACGAATCCGCTGCAATCGAACCCGTGTTGCGGACTGCGCCCGCCGCGGCGATAGCGGATGTCGCGCAGGGTCATCGCGAAATCGACCAGCAGGTGGCGCGGATCGGCGTCGCCGGCGGGCGTCGGCTGCTCCGATTGCGCCAGCGCTTGAGGCACTACATCCGTCAGCGACAACTCGTCCAGCACGGACGGTGCGAGCATCGCCTGCAACGCCTGCTCCATGCAGGCTTCCCCCGGAGCCGGCAGCGCGGCCGAGGCGTTGCCGGCGAGCACGACGAAGACCGTGGCCAGCAATGTACAACCCCATCTGCGCATGCGCGAAACTCCGGACAGTCTGCCCCCGGCAGACAACGAAGGGGCGAAACTAGCAAAGGGTTTGTTGGAAACTTGTTAATCTGTATCCGGTTTCCGGAGTCCGACATGCGAATTTGCGTCTACTGCGCTTCCAGCCAGATGTGCGATCCTGCCTACCACGCCGCGGCCACGCGCCTGGGCGAATGCCTGGCCGAGGCCGGCTGCACCATCGTCTACGGCGGCGGCGCGGTGGGCCTCATGGGTTCGCTCGCCAACGGCGCGCTGGCGCGCGGCGGCAAGGTGATTGGCATCATTCCGCGCTTCATGCGCGAGGTGGAATGGCAGCATCCGGGCATCGAGGACCTGGAAATCGTCGAGGACATGCGCGAGCGCAAGCATCGCCTGCTCACCGGCTCGGATGCGGTGGTCGCGATGCCCGGCGGCTGCGGCACCCTGGAGGAATTGTTCGAGGCGATCACGCTCAAGCGCCTGGGCCTGTATTTCAACCCGATCGTCCTGCTCAATACCGGCGGCTTCTACACGCCGTTGCAGTCCTTCATGGAAAAGGTGATCGCCGAGCGTTTCATGAATCCCGAACACTCAGCGATGTGGTCGCTGGTGCAAACCCCCGAGGACGTGCTGTCCGAAATCCGGCGCACGCCGAAATGGCGCGAGGATGCGCGGGATTACGCGGTGGTGCGCTGAGGACTAATCCTCGTGCGCGGCGTCGTGGCCGGCGTCCGGGTCGTCCAGGAACCCACCGCCGCCGTCGAAGGAATCGGATTCCTCGCGCGGTTCGGTCGAACGTTCGCTGCGCTCGACCTGCTTCTGCCAACGCGTCTTGATCGGATTGGCAGCTTCGTTCGCCTCCGCC
The DNA here is from genome assembly GCA_035712685.1 of Rudaea sp. GTDB lineage: Bacteria > Pseudomonadota > Gammaproteobacteria > Xanthomonadales > Rhodanobacteraceae > Rudaea. The sequence goes on from DASTAL010000236.1 coordinate 2,695, forward strand.
GCGGCGACGAGTGCACGTTTTTGCTCGTCGGGCAGTTCGGCCCAGTGGCGATTCTCGATCGCGCCGGCCAGCGCATAGAGCAGGTTCAGGCTGGGCCGGAAACCGGCACGCTTGACCTTCATGAACGCGTCGACCGGACCAAGCTTGACGAGGTCGTCATGCGTGCGCACGCCGACCTGGCGCAGCCACGCCGCGCCCTTGGGCCCCACATTCCTGATCTTGTTGTCGTCCTTCGCCGCCATGCTCAACCTTTCAGCGAATCCATGAAGATGCCGGCGAGCGTTTCCATGCCGACGCGGTCGTCGTCGTCGAAGCGCGCGAGCTTGGGACTGTCCACGTCCCACACGCCGATCAGTTTGTCGCCGTCGAACAGCGGCACCACGATTTCCGAGCGCGAGGCCGAATCGCAGGCGATGTGGCCCGGGAAAGCATTCACGTCGCGCACGACCTGGGTCTGCCGCGTGACCGCGGCGGTGCCGCAGACGCCCTTGCCGAGCGCGATGCGCACGCAGGCGGGTTGGCCCTGGAACGGGCCGACCACGAGTTCGGTGCCGTCGTGGAAATAGAATCCGGCCCAATTCAGGTCGGGCAGCGCGTGATACACGAGCGCGGCGAAATTCGCCGCATTCGCGATGCGGTCGCGCTCGCCGTGCAGCAAGCCGCGCGCCTGTTCG
>DASTAL010000237.1:0-4646 GCA_035712685.1 Rudaea sp.
TCGCGGAAACGCACGCCCTTGACGACCTTGCCGTCGCGTACGTCCAGGCACGGGATGATTCGACGCGTCAGCACGCCAACGCCTCGGCCAGGTCCAGCGCGCCATCGAGAAGGCTGCGGCCCAGCACGGCGGCCGCGACGCCGCTGCCGCGCATTGCCTGCAAATCGGCGATATCGCGTATGCCACCGGAGGCGATCAGCGACAGCGCGGGCGCAATCCTGCGCAGATGCGCGTACAGCTCGAGATTCGGGCCGGACAGCATGCCATCGCGTGCGATGTCGGTGCACAGCAAGTGGCGTGCGCCGGCGCCGGCAAAGCGCGGCGCCAGATCGTCGAGCGTCGCCGCCTCGTCCTGCGTCCAGCCGGCGCTCGGCAGTTTCCAGACACCGCCGACACAGCGCGCATCCAGCGCGATGGCGATGCGCTCGGCACCGAACCGCGTAATCCAGCGTTCCACGACTTCGGGTTCGCGCAGCGCGATGCTGCCGACGACGGCACGCGCGACGCCGGCATCGAACAGGCGCCGCAGGCCGGCTTCGTCGCGCACGCCGCCTCCAGCCTGCACCGCCAACCGTCCGGCCCTGGCGATCGCCTCGATCGTGCGCAGGTTGGCGAACTCGCCGGTGCGGGCGCCATCGAGATCGACCATGTGCAGCCAGCGCGCCCCCGCTTGCGCATGGCTGTCCGCGAGCGCGATGGCGTCCACGGCGTAGCGCGATTCGCGCGCATAGTCGCCCTGACGCAGGCGCACGACGTGTCCCTCGCGCAAATCGATGGCCGGCATGATCTGCACGGTCACAATTCCAGGAAGTTGCGCAGCAATCTCGCGCCGACCGCACCGGAGCGTTCGGGGTGAAACTGCATGCCGAAGAAATTTCCGCTGCGCACGACCGCGGAAAACGCAGGGCCGTACTCGCATGAAGCCAGCGTTTCGACGCCGACCGCGGCGGCATAGCTGTGCACGAAGTACGCAAAGTCGCCGGACTCGATTCCCCCGAGCAAGGGAGCCGCACGCTCGATGCGCAGTGCGTTCCAGCCCATGTGCGGCACGCGCAAGTTTGCGCCATCGAAACGGCGCAGTCGGCCAGGCAGGATTCCCAGGCATGGCGTGTCGCCTTCCTCGGAATGCTCGAACAGCAGCTGCATGCCCAGGCATACGCCAAGCACCGGCTGGGTCAAGCCGCGGACCGTGTCGACGAGACCGCGTTCGCGCAGGCGCGCCATGCCCTTGGCCGCGGCGCCGACGCCGGGAAGGATCACGCGATCGGCGTTACGGATCACGTCGGCGTCGTCGGTAAGGCCGGCGTCGACACCGAGGCGCTGCAGCGCAAAGCGCAGCGAGCCTATGTTCGATCCACCCGAATCCACCAGGACCACGTTCGCCATCACAGCGCACCCTTGGTGCTCGGCAGCTCGACGCCGTCACGGCGCAACGCCATGCGCAGCGCGCGTCCGACCGCCTTGAAGCAGGCCTCGACCATGTGGTGCGCGTTTTCGCCGCTCACGCTCAGGTGCAGGTTCGCGCCGAGCGCGTCGCACAGCGAACGGAAAAAATGCGGAACCAGTTCGGTCGGCAACTCGCCGATGCGGTCGCGGGGGAATGTTCCTTCGAAGACGAAGCACGCGCGCCCGGACAGGTCCAGGACCGCGCTCGCCTGCGCTTCGTCCATCGGCAGGGCGAATCCGTAACGCCCCATGCCGCGCTTGTCGCCGAGCGCTGCCCGCAGCGCCTCGCCGAGCGCCAGCGCACTGTCCTCGACGCTGTGGTGTTCGTCGACGTGGATGTCGCCCGTGCAACGCAATTCCAGTGCGAATCCGCCATGCTTGCCGATCTGTTCCAGCATGTGATCGAAGAATCCGATTCCCGCCTGCACGACGGGATCGGCGGCGCGGTCGAGATCGACGCTCGCCACGACGCGCGTTTCCTTCGTCGCACGCTCGATGCGCGCGCGCCGCGGTGCATCGCACAGCGCGTGCGCGATGCCCGGCCAATCCCACTCGCCGGTGTCCAGCCGGAAGGCGCGGATGCCGAGGTTCGCCGCGAATCGCGCGTCGGTTTCGCGGTCGCCGACCATCGCCGATTGCGCACGGCTCCAGCCGTCGTCGGCGAGATAATGGCGCACCAACCCGGTACCGGGCTTGCGCGTATCCCTACCGTCGGCGGCCAGGCTCGCGTCGATGAGCACTTCGCGAAAGCGCATGCCCTGCGAACCCAGGATTTGCAGCAGCAGGTTTTGCGGGCCGTCGAACGCGGCTTGCGGGAACGCTGGCGTGCCGAGTCCGTCCTGGTTCGTGACCATGACGAGTTCGTAGCCCGCGGCCACGCATTTTTGCAGGGCCGCGATCACGCCATCGATCATCGCGAACTTGTCGAAGGAGTCGACCTGCTGGTCGGGCGGTTCGACGATCAGGGTGCCGTCGCGATCGAGGAAAAGCAGCTTGCGCGCATTCATGCCGCCGCCTCGCACGCACCGAGTGCGCCCAGCAGGGCCGCGTTTTCCTTCGCCGCGCCGACCGTGATGCGCAAGCAGCCGGAAAGTCCCGGGTATCCACCGACATCCCTGACGACGATGCCGGCCGTGGCGAGAGCGCGGTATGCGCCGGGCGCATCGGCGAAGCGCACGCAAAGAAAATTCGCCGCGGATGCGAACACGGCGATGACCCCCGGCAGCGCGAGCAACGACCGGGCGAGACGATCGCGCTCGCCGCGGATCCGGGCGATGCGTGCGTCCGTATCCGCCAAAGCCGCTGGCTCGAGCGCCGCCAGTGCCGCCGCGATGCTTGGCGCGGGCAACGGATACGGGGCCTGGATGCGGCGCAACAGCGCCACGACCGGTGCGGCGGCAATCAGCGCACCGACCCGCGCCGCGGCCAGCGCATGCGCCTTCGACAAGGTGCGCAGCACGGCGATGTTGTCGTGGCGCGAGAGCAACGAGATGGCGCTCTGCGTGTCGTCGCCGAATTCGATATAAGCCTCGTCGACGACCAGCACGGCGCGATCGCGCAACGCGCCGGCGAGATGCGCGAGGACCGCGAGCGGTACGACGTCGCCGGTCGGATTGTTCGGTGTGCAGACGAAGACCAGCTTGGTGGTGTCGGTCACGGCGGCGAGGATGGCCTGCCCATCGAGCACGAATCCGTCACCCCGCGGTGCTTCGATCACCGTGGCTCCCTGGATTCGCGCGGCGACCGCATACATGCCGAAGGTCGGCGGCGCAGTCACGACCGCATCGCTTCCCGCCCGGCAAAAGGCGCGCACGAGCAAGTCGATTGCCTCGTCGCTGCCACGCCCAACCAATACGTTGGCGGGTACGACCGAGTAAAGCCGCGCCAGCGCGGCGCGCAAAGCGGCCGGCTGCGGATCGGGATAGCGGTTCAGTGCGGATGCCGCGCCCACGGACGGCCACGGCGACTCGTTGGCGTTGAGCATGATGGCACCGGTGCCGGCTTCCATGCGCGCGGACGAATACGGCTGCAACGCCACAATCTCCGCGCGCGCACGTTCGAGCAGCTTCATGCGCCTTCACCGGCGAGCGCGGCCAGGCGCAGGGACACCGCGCGTTCGTGCGCGTGCAATCCTTCGGCGCGCGCAAGCGTCATCGCGTCCGGACCGATTTCGCGCAGGCCGCGAGGCGACAATTCCTGCACGCTGATCTGCTTCAGGAAGCTGGCGACCGACACCCCGCTCCACGCGCGTGCGGCGCCATAGGTCGGCAACACATGGTTGGTGCCGCTGCAATAGTCGCCCACGGCTTCCGGGGACCATGCACCAAGGAACACCGAGCCCGCACTTTCGACGCGATCGAGCCAGGCGCGCGCATCGCGCAGATTCAGGATCAGGTGCTCAGGCGCATAGGCGTTGCTGATGGCAAGCGCCTCGGCGACCGACCCCGCCAGGATGAAACGGCTGTTGGCCAGGGCCTGCCTGGCGACCAGCGCGCGCGGCAGTGAGCTGACCTGGCGCAACAACGCCGCACGCGCGTCGACCAGTACGCGACGCTCGCAGGCGATCAGCAACGCCTGTGAATCCGGGCCATGCTCGGCCTGCGAAAGCAGGTCCGCGGCCACGAATTCGGGATCGGCATTCGCGTCGGCAATCACGAGCACCTCCGAAGGCCCCGCCGGCATGTCGATCGCGGGGCCATCGGACATTGCCGATACCTGGCGCTTGGCTTCGGTCACCCAGGCATTGCCCGGGCCGAACAACTTGTCGCAGGCCGGCACGGATTCGGTGCCATACGCCATCGCCGCGATCGCCTGCGCACCGCCAATCTTGAATACGGAGCGGATGCCGCAGGTCGCCGCCGCATAAAGCACCGCCGGGTCGGCGCAACCGCTCGCTTTCGCCGGCGTGCACATCGCGATTTCCCGGCAGCCGGCGATCCGTGCCGGCACCCCGAGCATCAACACGGTCGATGGCAACGGTGCCGAACCCGCCGGCACGTACAGTCCGACCGTGGTGATTGGCCGCAGCACGCGCTCGCAGCGTACGCCCGGCGCGGTTTCGACCACCGTCGGCTGCGGCGCGGTGGCGCGGTGAAACGCCTCGATTCTCTCCTTCGCCGCGGCGATGGCCAGTTTCAGCGCCGGGTCGAGTGCTCTTTCCGCCTCGGCGAATTCCTCGTCGCCGACGCGCAAGTCGGCCA
>DASTAL010000238.1:0-5266 GCA_035712685.1 Rudaea sp.
CGATGCGCTCTACGCCACCCGTCAAATGCTCGAGCCGGCCGCCGATGCAAGGCTGGAACGCACGCGGCCGTGGGCGGCGCTGGCCTTCGCCATGACCTCGCTGTGGATGATCGCGTTCACCTTGCAACTTTTCTGGGTGGCGCTGGCGATCATCTGGATCAGCTTCGGCAGCATTCTCCGGGCCGCCTGGCACGTCGCGCACACGGCGCAACATCCGCGCGGCAGTTGGTGGCAGTGGCTTCCGCTTTCCTTGCACGCCGGCTGGGTTTCGCTCGCCGTATTCCTCAATGTCGCCCAGATGATCGTCGCGTTCAAATTGCTGCCGGTCGCCAACATGCTGCCGTGGACGCTCGCCTTGTTCGCGCTGGCCGCGTTGCTCGTGCTGACCGCGCTGGTCGGGATGCGCGGCAACGGGGCCTATGCAGCTGCCGCGATCTGGGGCTTGGCGGGCGTTTACATGAAGCAGAGCCATTCCCAACTGGCCGGCGCGAATGTGGCCGCCGATGCCGCGTTGGCTCTCGCAGTGACTGTAGGCGCGACTTCGCTGTTGTGCGGGTGGCGTTACCGGAGCCCGCGCCAGGATCCGGTTCGCTCAAGCGCATGACCTTCGGATGACGACCCTTCACCTTCTGCCCGGCGACCCGTTCGATCCAGGCCACCGATGAGCACGGCACTGGTACTGTTGCGCCGGGATCTTCGCCTGGAAGACAACCCGGCCCTGCATGCGGCCTGCGCGGAGCACGAGCGCGTCCTGCCCGTATACGTCCATGCGCCCGACGAGGAGGCGCCCTGGCAGCCCGGCGCCGCCAGCCAATGGTGGCTGCATCGCTCGCTGCAAGCACTCGACGACGCACTCGCAAGACAGAACGGACGGCTTTGCATCGCTCGCGGCGAAACCCTGGACGTGACGCGGGCGTTGATCCGGGAATTTGATGCCGTGTCCGTGTTCTGGAATCGGCGCTACGAGCCTGCCGCCATCGCCTCCGACACGAAGCTCAAGGCCGGCCTGCGCGCAGACGGCATCGCGGTCGAGAGCCGATCGGGCAATCTGTGGTGCGAGCCTTGGCAAATCGCCACCGAGCAGGGCGACCCTTACCGCGTCTTCACGCCGTTCTGGCGCAAGCTGCGCACGCGACTGCAACCGGACGAGCCGTTGCCCGCGGCGCGCGCCCGGGAATGGGTGCTGGCGCAGGGCAGTCTGCCGTTGTCCGCGCTGGACCTGTTGCCGAAGATCGCCTGGGATACGGGTTTCGACGCGGCGTGGCGGCCCGGTGAAGCCGGCGCGGCGGAACTGCTGGGCATCTTCGCGGACGACGCACTCAACGATTACAAGACGGTGCGCGACCTGCCCGCGCGCCACGGCACATCAAGGCTGTCGCCGCATCTGCATTTCGGGGAAATCACGCCGCGCCAGATCCACCACCGACTGCATGTGTGCGCCAGCGGCGACCGGCGCCGACCCGACCTCGAGCCCTACCTGCGCGAGCTCGCATGGCGCGAGTTCGCGCATCATTTGCTGTACCACTTCCCGAACACGCCGGACGAAAACTTCAACCCGCGCTTCGACCGATTCCGCTGGGCCAATAACGATCCCGGCGCAATCCGGAACTGGCAGCGGGGGCAGACGGGAATACCGCTCGTCGACGCCGGAATGCGCGAGCTGTGGACGACGGGCTGGATGCACAATCGCGTGCGAATGGTTGCGGCTAGCTGGTTGAGCAAGAACCTGCGCCAGCACTGGCGGCATGGCGCACGCTGGTTCTGGGACACGCTGGTCGACGCCGACCTCGCCAACAACACGCTCGGATGGCAATGGGTCGCCGGTTGCGGCGCCGATGCCGCGCCCTACTTCCGCGTGTTCAATCCCCACACCCAGGCCGCCAAGTTCGATCCCGAGGCGATTTACCTCAAGCGCTGGCTGCCCGAGCTGGCGGCGTTGCCGGCCAAATTGCTGCTGGAGCCATGGCGCGATCCCGCGGCACTCGCCGCGTGCGGCTACCCAGTGCCGACAGTCGATGTGTCAGCGACGCGGCAAACCGCGCTCGCGGCATGGCAGGAACTCGCCTCGGCAAGTACCGGGGAAAGTTGACCTCGACCGGCAACCTGCGAATTTGGGTCTGCTCCATCCGAGGCCGCGACGGCAGGCGGACTTTCCGGAATCGCTCAGCCTTCGTGCGGCCTGGACGAACTGAAGATTTCGTCCGGCAGGAAATTGGCACGGAAAATTTCATCGCCGTGCGCAGCCTTGCCCGCCGCCATGTGGCGCTCGTCGAACCCGGCGAAGATGCGATCCGGCACGGTCGCGCTGGCGGATGTCGGTGCAGGCACGCGACCGCGATGCGACGCGATCAGGGCGACAGCGGCGACCAGGCTCGCGGCCATCGCGGACGCAACGGCGACGCGCCAGCGACGCGGCGCGGCCGCGGTCCGACGCGACGATGCACGGCGATGCGCGACGACTACATTCGTTTCGCCGAACGCGGCAGCCAAGTCCGCACCCAGTTGCGCCGATACCGGTTCGAGTTCGCGGCTGAAGCGCAGCAAGTCGGCGTGCAGCGGCGAAGCCGCGTCTTCGGCATGCGGCAGGCGCGACAACTCGAGCAAATCCTCGACTTCGGGAATCTGCATCGTGCCGCGTGCCCCGGCGAACCGGCGAAACAGGTTTTTCAGATCACGCTCACTCATCGAACTCTCCAAAACCCTGCGCGGCGAGGCGCTCGCGCAGCGTCTGCATGCCGCGGTCGAGCAATTTGCGCGCCGCTTCTTCCGAAACGCCCACCGCACCGCCGATCTCGCGCAGGCTGAAGCCTTGCAGATGCAGGGCTACCGCCTCGCGCCGCCGCAGCGGCAATCCGGCCATGCAGGCGGCGACGCGGGAAAAATCCTGTGCCCCACCTGCCAATCGTTCCGGACTCGCCCCCGTGGCCACCATGGCCTCGCTGCCGGTGCTTTCGTCCTCCGGCAGCGGCTCCGCCGCCCGTACGCTGGCGGCACGGATAGCGTCGATCACCGCCGAGAGAACGGTCCTGTGGATATAAGACGCATGAAAGGCCGCATTCCGGTCACGTTCCAGCGCCCGCCACAGCCGGATCCGGACTTCCTGCTCGATGTCCGCCGCATCGATCCCGTACTGCGCGATGCCGTGGCCTTCAATCAGGCCGCGCACGCGGGCGCCGTAATCGGCCAGAAGCTGGTGCAGGCGCGCGCGCAGGACGGGGTCGAAACTCATGGCGCATTTTCGCCTCGCCAAGCGCGCACTGTCGAGCGCAGAAGGCGATTCAGCTGGAGATATACCGCTGCATGTGCTCCAGCTCCTGCGCCTGGTCCTCGATCACCGCCTTGACCAGGTCGCCGATCGACACCACGCCGAGCACGCGGCCGGCGTCGACCACCGGCAGGTGGCGCACGCGCCGGTCGGTCATGAGCTTCATGCAGTGATTGACGCTGTCGCCCGGCGCCACGGTGAGTACGGACGCGGACATGATCTCGCGCACCGGCGTTTCAGCCGACGAGCGGCCCTTCAGGATCACCTTGCGCGCGTAGTCGCGCTCGGAAACGATGCCGAGCAGTTGCGAGCCTTTCATCACCAGCAGCGCGCCGATGTACTTTTCGGCCATCAGGCGGATCGCATCGAGCACGGGTTTGTCCGGTTCGATGGCGTGGATCGCGCCGCCCTTGTCTTCGAGCAGATGCTTGACCAGTCGCATACGTCCTCCGCGGCGGGATGAGACGTACCCATTCTAGCGCTAGCGCAGCGCGGACGGCAGTGGCCGTCCGCGCCCGCAAATGCCTATGGCGTGCAGCTTTCGAAGCCGCCCCAGAATACCCAGTCGGAGTCTGCGACAACACTGAACGAGGCCGACGCCGCGCTCGGCGCGGCAGCGCCCGCGGACGCCGTCAGGCTCAGACTCGTCGCCGGGGTCCTGAATCGTGTTGTCGTGTCGAACGTGATCGCGCCGCCGTTCAGCGTGCCGGTGCCCAGCACGGTGCCACAGGGACCCGCCGTGAGCGTCACCTGCGTCGTGCTGTCCGAGGTTTGCTGGTTGCTGGCGTCGTACTCGGTGACCGTCACGCTGCCGAGCGTACTGCCCTGGACGATGCTGGCCGGCGCCTGGGTTATGGCCAGGTGATTGGGTCCGATCGGGCCCGTCGGCAATGGCCACGCCCACACACCGCGACCGCGCGTGTACGCGGCAAGCGTGGTGAAGCCGCGGTCGATGGTCAGGCTCCACACCATCACGTGCGGCAGGCCTTCGAAGCGCTGCCACAGCGGCGACGCGACGGAAATGTCGTCGGTGTAGTACAAACCCCAGTCGGTGCCGACGAACACCTGGTGCGGATCGTGCGGATTCGGGATGATTGCGTCGGCCGGGATATCCGGCAGGTTGCCGGTCTTGTCCGCCCAGGCGAAGCTCGCGCAGTTCGCCGTGCAGGTGACCTGGAACACATGACCGGGCGTGGACGGTGTGTTCGCGGCAAATCCCGCGACGGCCGCGTAGCCGACCAGCGGATTGACGGGATCGGTGCTCACATCCGAGATCGTGCGGTTCGGCAGCACGGCGTTGCCGCCGGTGACGTTGACCGCCGTGGCGGCGTTGGCGGTGCCGGTGCCGAGGTTGAACACGTACTGCACGTTGCCGTCGGTGGTGCCGACGATGGCGATCGTTGGATCGGTGAACGCGTAGTGCAGCTGGTTGATGTAGGAACGGTTGTCGGAACCCACGATCAGGTTGTTCTTGGTCAGGTCACCGGTCTGGGCTTTCCACGACAAACTCGTCGGGTTGGTGGCGGTAGCGGTTTCCCACAGGCGCTGGCTGCCGTAGATCAGGTGCGTGCAGCCCGCGGTTGTGTTGCAACCGCTGCCGGCGACGCTGGTGTCGCCGTAGCGGTAGATGTCGAAGGTCGTGATGAAGTTGAGGCGATCGTTCGACCAGCCGCTGGACTTGATCGAAGTCTGGGTGCCCGCCGCGCCGCCGTAAATCGCACCGTTGTACACCGACGAATAGAAGCGCGTGCCGTTCACCGGCTCGATCCGCGAATAGAAGCCGTCGCCGCCGTTGTTCGCAGTCCACGCAGCCGTCCCTGGGGTGCCGCCGTAGGTGACATAGGCGCTGCCGTTGTCCTGGAAGCCGGCCGCGGCCTTGGGCGTGCCGGACGTGGCGAAGTTCGCACTGATGTCGCCGCCGTAAACCTCGATGGTGGGCAACTTGTTGTTCATGTCCGTCCACGTCGCGTTGCTGTAGCTCGTCGCCGTGGTCGCGTTGGT
>DASTAL010000239.1:0-5602 GCA_035712685.1 Rudaea sp.
TACATCGGCTTCCCACTCGCGCCAAGCTCGGATTCACGTGCCGAGCAGCATGGCCCGGAGCGCGGCATAGTCCGCTGGCAGCGACTGCGCATGCGACGGCTGCGCGAGGAGTTTGGCCAATGCTGGTGGAACCTCGACCGCTCGCCCGATCAGTGGCTCGACAATGCCGTCGAACTTTGCTGGATGCGCGGTCGCGGCCACGGCCCAGTCGCCGTCGGCGCCTTCCTGGCGCAACGCTTCCAGCGTGCGGATCGCGGTGGCGGTGTGCGGACAGAACACTTCAGCGTGGCGCGCGTGGCGGTCGCGGATCGTCGCCGCGATCGCTTCGTCGCCGATCGCATCGACGCAGAATTCGCGGCGCAACGTTTCATCATCGGGATACAGCCAGCGCAGGCGCTCGAAGTTGCTCGGCGCGCCGACGTCCATGGCGTTCGCGAGCGTGGCGACGCTCGCACGCGGCGTGTAGGCGCTGCCGGCGAAGAAATCGTGCAGGGCGAGATTGGCGTTGGTTGCCAGCGCCATGCGACCGATCGGCAGGCCGCAGGCGCGCGCGAGCATGCCGGCGAATGCGTTGCCGAGGTTGCCGGTCGGCACGACGAAGTTCAACAACGTGCCGCGCGCCTGCCTGTGCGCCAGCGCGGCGTGCGCGAAGTAGGCCATCTGCGGCAACAGGCGGCCAAGGCTGATGCTGTTGGCCGACGACATCGGTACGCGCGTGCGCAATGGCGCATCCGCGAGGGCCTGTTTGACCAGGCGCTGGCAATCATCGAAGGAGCCGGCGACACGCAGCGCGCGGATGTTTCCGCCGAACGCGCCGAGCTGGTGTGCCTGGCGCGGCGAGACACGGCCATCGGGATACAGAATGACGACGCGAAAACCGGCGACGCCCGCGAATGCCGCGCCGACCGCGGCACCGGTATCGCCCGAAGTCGCCACGAGGATCGTCAGCGGCGTGCTGTCCGTCAAGGTCAGCCGGTGCATGCAGGCGGCGAGGAAGCGTGCGCCGAAATCCTTGAACGCGGCGGTCGGGCCGTGGAAGAGCTCAAGGACGAAATCGCGCGGCATCGCCAGAGCCTTCAATGGCGCATCGAAAGTGAAAGTTTCGGCACAGATCGCGTCGAGTTCCGGCGCCAGCGCGTCGCCATCGAAGAACGGTGCGAGCAGTCGCGACGCAATCTTTGCCAACGAATCGCTTCCGGCGAAATCATCGCCCGCGAAACGCGGCAGCATCGCGGGAACGTAGAGGCCGCCATCGGGTGCCAGGCCCGCCGCGATGGCCGCGCTGAGAGTCGTGGCGGGGGAATCGCCGCGCGTGCTGAGGAATTTCACGGCACGATTGCCGCCGCCGGCCCGTTCACCGGCGAGACGAAGACATCGCAGTCGAGCCCGGCCTCGGCAAATGCCACGCGCATCGCCGGTCCGGCAGTTTCAGCTTGCATGCGCGACTCGAACCAGGCGAACACGCTGGGTCCGCCGCCGGAAATGCTGGCGCCAAGCGCGCTGTGGTCCAGCGCGGCCTGCTTGACGCGTGCAAATCCCGCGATCAGCGGCGCACGACGCGATTCGATCAGCACGTCGTTGAGGCCCGCGCGCACGAGGCCGGCGTCGCCGCGCTGGCAGCCGGCGAGGAACAGCGCAAGGTTGGCGCTTTGAGCGACGAATTCGTGCAGTGCGTAGTTGCCCTTGAGTGCCGCGCGTGCGCGCCGGGTTTCCAGCGCGACGTGTGGGTGCGCGATCGCGCAATGCCAGCTCGCGGGAACCGCGATCGGTACCAGCCGATCCGCCGTCGCCAGCACCATGCCGCCGAGCAGCATCGGCCCGACGTTGTCGCCGTGCGCGCCGCCGCTCGCGACGGCTTCGCCGGCGAGGGCGTACGGATACAGCGCGGCGGCGGGCAGGGGCGAATCGAGCAAGGCATTCGCGGCGACGAGGGCGGCCACGCAACTTGCCGCCGATCCGCCCATGCCGGAGCCGAACGCGATGCCCTTGTCGAGTTCGATCTCGAAGCCGAACGGGAGGCGTAAGGCCTCGCGCAGCGCGAGCAAGGCCTCGCCGGCAGTGTTGCGCGCGGCTGCGTGCGGCAGTTCGACATCGCTGCCGCGGATCGCGGCGATGCGCACCTGCGGCGCATCGATGCGCCGCACCGTGGCACGGTCACCGGGCCCGGCGATGGTGTGGCCGAGGATATCGAAACCGACGCCGACGTTGCCGACGGAGGCCGGCGCGAAGGCGGTCGCTTGCTTGGAGGCAGCATGGCTCATACTCGCGCCCCCAACGCCTGCGCGACGCGCAGCACGTCGGCGAAAACGCCGGCGGCGGTGACCTCGGGTCCCGCACCCGGGCCGCACACGACGAGGGGATTCGCGCAATAACGCTTCGTGGAAAACTGCACGATGTTGTCGGTCAAGCGGGTGTTGGCGAAAGCGTGCGTGCGTTCCATATCGACGAGACCGACGCTGGCGCGGCCGGTGCGATCCAGGCGCGCGACGTAGCGCAGCACGCTGCCGCTGCGTTGCGCGCTTTCGAGTCGTGCCGCCGTGATGTCGTCGAGCATGTGCAGATTCTGCATGAATCCATCCCGATCCGCGCGGCGCAGCGGATCAGGCACGAGGCTTTCCACCTCCACGTTCGCGAGTTCCAGCGGCATTCCCGCCTCGCGCGCGAGGATGACGAGCTTGCGCGCGACGTCGATCCCGGAAAGATCGTCGCGTGGATCGGGCTCGGTGTAGCCGAGCGCATGCGCTTCGCGGACCAGCGTGGAAAACGGCACTTTGCCGTCATAACGGTTGAACAGCCAGGCGAGGGTGCCGGACAGGATTCCTTCCACGCCATGCAGTTCGTCGCCGGTGTCGAGCAGGTCGCGCAAGGTCGAGATCACCGGCAAGCCGGCACCGACGGTGGCCTCGTAGCGAAAACGCGCATCGCCACATGCGGCGGCGTCGCGGATCGCGCGGTAGCGATCGAGCGGTCCCGCGCCGGCGTGCTTGTTTGGCGTGATCAGATGGATGCCGGCAGCGAGCCACTGCGGATAGCGCGCGGCGATCGCGTCGCTGCCGGAACAATCGAGAATCACCACATGCGGCGAGCGCACGGCATGCAGGTGGCGGAGGAATCCGTCGATGTCGTTGTCGACGCTATCGGCGTCGCGGTCGCGCCAGCTCGTGCCGAGGTCGTGCGCGTCCACGAGCAGGAATCTTGTCGACAGGATCGCGCGCAGGCGCAGGTCCAGCGCGCCCGCGCGCCGCAGGCGCGGAGCGGCCGTGGCGATCTGGTCGAGCAGGGCCGAGCCGACCTTGCCGGGCCCGATCAGGCCGAGTGCGAGCGTCGTCGCGGGCGCGGCGCGGATCGCCACGGGTCGCTGGGGCAGTACATCGCAGGCGACAGCATTCATGGAACCTCCGGTTCGAGGTCCCGCATCGTCGTCGGATGAGTCGCGCCGGGCGCCCGCATCCGTCGAGGGTGCGGGGCCGTTGCTTGGGGAAAACTATCTGCGCACGGCCGACCGCACCACGGTAGTCGTGGTGGTGGTAGTCGTCGTGGTGGAGAACGCCTTGCGCATGGGGTGAGTGGAACGCACGTGGCCTGGGCTTGTCAAGCGCCGGATTCGACGCGGGCCATCAGCGCATCGTGCAGCAGCGGTTTGCGCCAGCCTTCCAGAGCGACCGGCCATGCACGTTCGGCGACCAGGCTTTCAAGGTGCCGGCGCGGGCAGAGCAGGCCTTCGGGCAGGTTCAGCGATTGCGCAACGCCGGCCACCGTTTCGCGCAGGGCAGTCAGCAGGCGCCGGTCCGCCGACGTCGCGGGCGGCGGAATCGGCGCGAAGTCGAGTTCCTCAGGCGTCGGCGGCGCGCGCAGCACGTCCAGCAATTCCTCGCGCTGCGGACCGCGCAGGGCGCGCAGGCCCTTGCAGCGCTCGAACAGCTCGGCACCGTCGCGCGGCGGATGCGCGGCGAGATCGAGGATGCGCGCGTCGTCGAGGATCCACGAGCGCGGTTTGTCCAGCGCACGGGCCTTCGCTTCGCGCCATAGCAGGATGCGCCGGAGCAGGGCCTGCGACGCGCGCGGCCAGTCCGCCGCACGCGGAAACGCGCGTTGCGGCTGCGCGTCGGGTTCGGAGCGGCAGACTTTGTCGACGAGACGTCGGCAGTCCTCGGCCAGCCATTCCTCGCGCCCGAGTTCGGCGAGTCTTGTGGCCAGCAGCGCATGGATTTGTGGCAGGTGTTCGACGTCCTGCGCGGCGTACTCGAGTTGCGCGGGGCTCAGCGGGCGCTTGAGCCAATCCGAACGCGTCTCGCCCTTGGGCAGGTCCACGCCGAGCAGGGCGGCGACGAGTTTCTGGTAGCTCAGGCCAGGCCCGAAGCCCGTCATCGCCGCGGCGATTTGCGTATCGAACAGAACGGCCGGGCCGGACGGGATGATCGCGGACAAGGCTTCGAGGTCCTCGCTCGCGCTGTGCATCACGCACACGCTGCGCGCATCGGCGAGGCAGGCGGCGAGGGCGGCGTGGCTGCGCAATGCCGGCGCATCGATCACGGCGGTGCGTCCGCCGATTTCGGCCTGGATCAGGGCGAGCCGGGCATAAAACGTATCCGTGCGCATGAATTCGGTGTCCAAGGCGATCACGGCCGGCGCCGTTTGCGCGGAAATCCATGCGGTGAGTGCGGGCTCGCTGTCTATCCAGTCAAACACGATTCATTCCTTGTTGCGGAAAATGCGCGATATGGCCTAAGGTGCGCCATCGTCATCACACCTTCGCACATTCCGCAATGCCCGGTACCGAAGTCGTCAGCAAGCAAGCCGTGTATGGCGGCGCCGCCGGCATTGCCTTGCTCGCCTTCGCGCTGATTTATCGATTCTACCCCGGCAATCCGTCCATGCCTGCCGCGCACGGGCCGCCGGCGGAACCCGCCACCGTTCCGGTCATGTCGCTGTCGCCGTCCGCGAAGCCAGCGGGCAAAGCCGCGCCGGCGATGTCGGCGCAAGTCACGACCGAGCCGCTGCCGTCCGCGCCAGCCGTGCCGCCGACGAAGGCGATCGCGGCCTTGCTGAAGAAGGCGACCAAGGCGTTCGACGAAGGCCATCTGACAGCGCCGAAGGATGCCAGCGCGCTCGCGTACTACCAGCAGGTGCTGGCGGCGGACAAGGACAGCGCCGCGGCGCATGCCGGCCTGGAAAGAATCCACAAATCCCTTTTGCAGCAAGCCGGCGACGCGCTCGACCGCGGTGACGAGCGCGACGCGGCGCGCGCTATCGGCGAGTTGGCGCAGTTGCCCGAGGCGGACGAAGACGTATCCGGCTTGCAGTCGCGCCTGAAGGCGCTGCGCCAGGTGATGCCCTTGCTCACGCGTGCGGCGGATTTGTTGCGGCAAGGCCATGCCACGGCGCCGCCGAACGGCAACGCACTGGCGGTGTATCGGCAGGTGCTCAAGCTCGATGGCGGCAACAAGCTGGCCGAACAGGGCTTGATCCAGGTGCAGCAGGGTTTCCTCGACCGCGCGCTGGCCGCCGCCGCGCAGGACGATTTCGACGGCGCGGACAAGGTGCTCGCCGATGCCTCCACGGTCAGTCCCGGTTCGCAGCAACTGCTGGACACGCGCTCGCG
>DASTAL010000240.1:0-2481 GCA_035712685.1 Rudaea sp.
GTTGACCGCGCGATTTCACACCGCATCGCGTTCAACTTTGCATAAGTCTAGCGGCTCGGCACGCGCCGCAGCGCATTCTTTTCAAGGAACCGGCAATGACTCTCAGCTTCGAACTCACCCAGGACGCCCCCGAAACCTGCGCCGCGCCGTGCATCGTCGCCGGCGTGTTCGAGGACGGCACGCTCAGCGCCGCAGCCGCGCGCATCGACGAAAAATCCGGCGGCGCGATCCGGCGCCTGTTCGAATCCGGCGACGTCAGCGGCAAGCTCGGCGCAACGCACCTGCTGTTCGCGCTGTCGGGCATCGCTGCGCCGCGCGTGCTCGTCGTGGGCCTGGGCGACACGAAGAAATTCGACGCCGCGCGTTTCGCCCGCGCGAATACCGAAGCCGCGCGCGCGCTCAAGGGCCTGCCGCTGGATCGCGCCGCGTCGTACCTGACCGAACTCGACGTGCCGGGCAAGGACGCGGCGTGGAAAGTCCGCAGCGCCGCCCTCGCCAGCGACGCGCAGGCGTACAAGTACACGGCCACGTTCAAGCCCAAGCCCAAGCCCAAGCCCACGCGCCCGGAATTCTCCGCCATCGCCTTTGCCGCGCCCGCCACGGCGGCCGCCGCGCTGGGGCAGGCTTCCGCGATTGCGCAGGGCGTGCGCTTCGCACGCGAACTCGGCAACCTGCCGCCGAACATCTGCACGCCGGCCCATATCGCCGAACAGGCGCAGAAACTTGCGCAGGAGCATCCCGG
The DNA here is from genome assembly GCA_035712685.1 of Rudaea sp. Lineage (GTDB taxonomy): Bacteria > Pseudomonadota > Gammaproteobacteria > Xanthomonadales > Rhodanobacteraceae > Rudaea. The sequence continues at coordinate 743 of DASTAL010000240.1, forward strand.
CGTGACCTGCGAAGTGCTCGAGGAAGAGCAAATGCATAAGCTCGGCATGGGCGCCCTGCTCGGCGTGGCCATGGGTTCGGCGAACGCGCCGCGCCTTATCGCACTGCAGTGGAACGGCGCCGGCGAGGCGCAACCCTATGCCCTGGTCGGCAAGGGCGTGACGTTCGATTCCGGCGGCATCAACATCAAGCCCAGCGCCGGCATGGAAGAGATGAAATTCGACATGTGCGGCGCCGCCGGCGTGCTCGGCGCCTTCCTTGCCGCGGTCGAGATGAAACTCAAATTGAACCTGGTCTGCGTCGTGCCCACGGTGGAGAACATGCCCGGCGGCCGCGCGCAACGCCCCAGCGATGTCGTCACCACGATGTCCGGCCAGACCGTGGAAATCCTCAACACCGACGCCGAAGGGCGCCTGATCCTGTGCGACGCGCTGACGTACGTGCAGAAGTTCAAGCCGCAGGTCATCGTCGATGCGGCGACGCTCACCGGTGCCTGTGTCGTCGCGCTCGGCAAGCATGCCTCGGGGTTGATGACGCAGGACGACGCACTCGCGAGCGAGCTTCTCGCTGCCGGCGAGGCCACGCTTGACCGCGCCTGGCGCCTGCCGCTGTGGGACGACTACCAGAGCCAGCTCGAAACCGGCTACGCGGACGTCGCCAATATCGGCGGCAAATACGCCGGCGCGATCACCGCCGGCTGTTTCCTCGCGCGCTTCACCGAAGGTTTCCGTTGGGCGCACCTGGATATCGCCGGCAGCGCCTGGGACGAGGGCCGCAAGGGTTCGGCGACCGGACGCCCGGTGCCGTTGCTGGCGCAGTGGCTGATGGACCGCGCCGGCTGAGGCAGATCCGCTTGTATTCTGTTCGCCCTGAGCGTAACGCCGCAGGCGTGAAGTCGAAGGGCATCTGGCGTTTCGACTTCGCTCGCTGCGCGAGCTTCGCTCAACGCGAACGGTGAACACATGCCACGCGCCGACTTCTATTTGATCGCCAAGCCACGCTTCCGCGGCGATCCGCTGCTGCTCGTGTGCGAATTGGCGAAGAAGGCATTCGAAAGCGGCCAGCGCACGCTGATCTTCGCGCGCTCGGCAGAACAAGCCGAGCAACTCGACGAAAAACTCTGGGACTTCGACGAGGACGCGTTCGTGCCGCACCAGATCGCCGGCGACGAAGACGATGCGATCACGCCGGTGCTCATCGTCGCACCGGGCGTGCAGACCCCGGATCGCGCACTCGTCATCAACCTGCGCGACGAAGCGGTCGGCAACTCATTCGAGCGCGTGCTGGAAGTGGTGCCCGACGACGAAACCCAGCGCACCGGCTCACGCGAACGCTGGAAGGCCTACAAGGCGGCGGGCATCGAGGTCGCCAAGCACGACATGTGAGCGCTCGGGCGCAGGGGCGCTAGAACGTCACGCGGATGCCATCGGCGCTCACGACGAAGGAAACCCGCACGTCCTTCGCTTCCCCTGTCGCTGCCTTCTGCCTGCTGGTGCCCAGCCATTGACGCGTGGCATCGACCAGGGCGGCGTTGAAGGCCGCCGGACATTCCGAGTCGCCGAGTTCGGCCGATGTGGCCCGATCGTCCTTGTCCAGACTCAACCAGATACTGGCCGTGCACCGCCTTCTCAAATCCGGCGGCGCTGCCGGCAGTGGCGTGTGCAGCCACTGGATCGTCGATGTAAATCGCGGCACGCCCGACTGCTTGTCTCCCGCCACGTAGATCACCTTGCCGGTCTT
>DASTAL010000241.1:0-3600 GCA_035712685.1 Rudaea sp.
CGTCCCTCGTGCGCTGCAATTGTTCGATGCCGACACCGTTCTTCCCGGCGAAGCCGAGCAAGGCGGGCGTCGGCTTGCCATCCGCGCCGAGACCGACGTTGAGATACGGACCCAGTACTTCGGATTTTTGTGCCGGCTGCATCGTGGCGACGCCGGGAACCAGAAGTGCGAGTCGTCGCGGCGAGTTGTACGATCTTGCATTGGCGACATCGGCGCCGATGTCGCGTTTGGCCAGTCCTTCGCAAATGCCCTTGGCGAATGCGGCAGCGAGATCGTCCAGCGCCCTCGGCGGCAGTTCCTCCGTGCCGATTTCGACAAGCAGTGGTTTCAAGTCGGACATCACGCCGCCTCCTTGTCCGCGCGCAGTTTTTCGCGCTTGGCCACATACGCCTCGGCAACCGCGCGGGCAATCGTGCGCACGCGCAGGATATAGCGCTGGCGCTCGGTCACGCTGATCGCGCGGCGCGCGTCGAGCAGATTGAAGCTGTGCGAGGCCTTGCAGACCTGCTCGTAGGCGGGCAGCGGCAGGCCGAGTTCGACCAGCTTCTTTGCCTCGGCCTCGCAGACGTCGAACCAGTGCAGCAATTCCGGCACGTTCGCGTATTCGAAGTTGTAGGTACTCTGCTCGACCTCGTTCTGATGGAAGACGTCGCCGTATTTGACCGTGCCGTGGGGCGCGATGGTCCAGACAAGATCATAGACGTTGTCGACATTTTGCAGGTACATTGCAAGACGTTCCAAGCCGTATGTGATCTCGCCCGTGACCGGCTTGCACTCCAGTCCACCGGCCTGCTGGAAGTAGGTGAACTGGGTGACTTCCATGCCGTTGAGCCACACTTCCCAGCCCAGTCCCCAGGCGCCGAGCGTCGGCGATTCCCAGTTGTCCTCGACCAGGCGCAGGTCGTGGACGAGCGGATCGATGCCGAGTTCCTTGAGCGAGCCGAAGTACAAATCCAGGATGTTGTCGGGATTCGGCTTCATCACCACCTGGTATTGGTAGTAATGCTGCAGGCGGTTCGGGTTCTCGCCGTAGCGGCCGTCGGTCGGCCGGCGCGAGGGTTGCACGTAGGCTGCCGCCCACGGTTCCGGCCCGAGCGCGCGCAGGAAGGTCGCCGGATGGAACGTGCCCGCGCCGACTTCAGTGTCGAGCGGCTGGATCAGCGCGCAGCCCTGCCCCGCCCAATAGCGGTTCAGGGTCTGGATCACATCCTGGAAAGTCGGGCCTGGCATGAGTTTCGGTTCGCTGCACAAAGCGCGCTAGTATAGCGGCGCAGGGCTGGTTTTCAGAGAAGATGCCGCATGGCCACCGTTCCGCAACGCCCGAAATTCAGCATCCCCGAAGCGCCACCGCTGGGCCTGCACCGGCGGCTGGACCTGGATGCCGTGCTCGGCGCGCTCAAGCACGATGGCATGCTGAGCGAAGCCGACCTGCTCAAGACGCGCGCCGACGGACGCAGCGCGCGCGGCAAGCTGGAATTGCATCCGCTGGTGCTGGTCGCCAACCAGAAGCTGACCAATCCGCAGGACAACAAGCCGTTGAGCCTGGAAGTGCTCACGCACTGGCTGGCGGAAAAAGCGAGCCTGCCGTATCTGAAAGTCGATCCGATGAAGATCGACGCGGCCGCGGTGACGCAAGTCGTGTCGCACGAGTATGCGCGACGCTATCGCATCCTGCCGGTGGCGGTCAGTCCCATGCAGGTCGTCATCGCCACCAGCGAGCCGTTCGACACGCGTTGGGTGGCCGACCTCGGACATATCCTGCGCCGCGACATCCAGCGCGTGGTGGTGAGCCCGATCGACCTGAACCGGTACCTCGCCGAATTCTACGGCGTGCAGAAATCGATCCAGAAGGCCAGGGATGCCAAGCTCGACGGCGGCATGGACGGCCGCGCGATCCTGAACTTCGAGCAGTTACTGGAACTGGGCAAAGCCGGCGATATCGGTGCCGACGACCGCCATGTCGTCCACATCGTCGACTGGCTGCTGCAGTACGCGTTCGACCAGCGCGCCTCGGACATCCACCTCGAACCGCGCCGCGACATGAGCCCGATCCGTTTCCGCATCGACGGCGTGATGCACAAGGTGTTCGAGCTGCCGACGCCGGTGATGGTCGCGGTGACCTCGCGCGTGAAGATCCTCGGGCGCATGGACCTCGCGGAAAAACGCCGACCGCAGGACGGTCGCATCAAGGCGCGCTCGGCGGAAGGCCGCGAAGTGGAAATGCGCCTGTCGACCATGCCGACCGCGTTCGGCGAAAAGGTCGTGATGCGCATTTTCGATCCGGACATCGTGGTCAAGGAATTCCGCCAGCTTGGCTTTTCCACCGAGGAGGAGGCGATCTGGCGGCAGATGGTCGAACGCCCGCACGGCATCGTGCTCGTTACGGGCCCGACCGGTTCGGGAAAGACCACGACGCTGTATTCCACGCTTAAGCACCTGGCCACGCCGGACATCAATCTGTGCACGATCGAAGACCCGATCGAAATGGTGTCGCCCGAATTCAACCAGATGCAGGTGCAGCCGGCGATCGATCTCGACTTCGCTGCCGGCGTGCGCACGTTGATGCGCCAGGATCCCGACATCATCATGATCGGCGAAATTCGCGACCTCGAAACCGCGCAGATGGCGATCCAGGCTTCGTTGACAGGTCATCTGGTCCTGTCGACCCTGCACACGAACGATGCACCGAGCGCGCTGTCGCGCCTGCTCGACCTGGGCGCGCCGCACTACCTGATCCAGTCCACGCTCGCCGGCGTCGTCGCGCAGCGACTGGTGCGCACGCTGTGCCCGCATTGCAAGGTGGAGGCAGTCCTGGATGCGAGCGGCTGGGATGCACTCGTGCACCGCTGGCGCCTGCCGCCCCCGGCGCGCGTGTTTGCGCCGATCGGCTGCCTGGAATGTCGCAACACGGGTTTCCTCGGCCGCACCGGCATCTACGAAATGATGCGCATCTCGCCGCAGTTGCGGCAGATGATCCAGCCGACGCTCGATCTTGCGCGCTTGGGCGAAACCGCGCTCGCCGAAGGCATGCGACCGCTGCGCGTGAGCGCCGCGCAGCAAGTCGCGCGCGGCGTGACGACCATCGCCGAAGTCGTCGGCGTGCTGCCGCCGATCGAACAATGATGCTAGATCGGGCATCCTGCCGCGACTTGCCTGCAAACGGCCGCGGCAAAGCCGCGTCACCTTTGCCGCAGCGCGCAGAACGACGCGCGCTGCGATCGCACGTCCGTGTGCGATATTTCGTTTGCGAGGCGGCAGCGTGCGTTTGCTGATCGTGCAAACCGGCACGGCGATTCCCGCCGTGCGCCGGCAACACGGCGATTTCGCGCAATGGTTCCGGCGCGGGCTGGGGTTGTCAGCACGCCAAGCGCCGTCCGTGCGCGTGGATCTTGGCGCGCAATTGCCGCCGCCGCGATCCGTATCCGGCGTCGTCGTCACCGGTTCCGGCGCGATGGTCACCGATCGGCTGCAATGGAGCGAGACCACCGCGCGCTGGCTGCGTCGCGCGGTCGATGCGGACATCCCCGTGCTCGGCGTCTGCTACGGCCACCAGCTGCTTGCGCACGCACTCGGTGGCCGCGTCGATTACAACCCGCGCGG
>DASTAL010000242.1:0-4122 GCA_035712685.1 Rudaea sp.
TTCCTGAACTGCGCAGCGCCGAGTTTACTTCAAAACATCGGGGAGCGTGCGTTTCAGGACGCCGTTTCCAGCGAGTTTTCGGCGTCACTGCGCGCCGCCGCCTCGCGCCGGGCTTGTTGTTGCAGAGCCCACAGCGCGGCATAGCGCCCGCCTTGGTCGAGCAGGCCGGTGTGAGTGCCGCGCTCGACCACGCGACCGTGTTCGAGCACGAGGATCTCGTCGGCATCGACGATGGTGGAAAGCCGGTGCGCGATGATCAGGGTCGTGCGTGCGCGCGCGATCTCCGCCAGTTCGCCCTGGATGATCTTTTCGGTGCGCGTGTCCAGCGCGCTGGTTGCCTCGTCGAACACGAGGATCGCCGGATTCTTCAGCACAGTGCGCGCGATCGCCACGCGCTGCTTCTCGCCGCCGGAAAGCTTCAGGCCGCGCTCGCCGACCTGGGAGTCGTATCCCTGCGGCAGCGACATGACGAAATCGTGGATGTGCGCGGCTTTCGCCGCTGCTTCCACTTCCTCGCGTGTCGCTTGTGGGCGACCGTAGGCGATGTTGAAATAGATCGAATCGTTGAACAGGACGGTGTCCTGCGGAACGATGCCGATCGCCGCGCGCAAGGATTGCTGCGTCACGCCGCGGATATCCTGGCCATCGATGAGGATGCGCCCGGCGCTGGCGTCGTAGAAGCGGAACAGCAGGCGCGACAGCGTGGACTTGCCCGCGCCGGTGGTGCCGACCACGGCGAGCGTCTTGCCCGGCGCGATGGTGAAATCCACGTCTTGCAATATCTGCCGCTGCGGATCGTAGGCGAAGGACACATGCTCGAAACGCACCTGTGCACCGGCGACATGCAGCGGTGGCGCGTTCGGCGCGTCGCGTACTTCGGCATTCGCATCGAGCAGGGCGAACATGCGTTCCATGTCGATCGCGCCCTGCTTGATCTGGCGGTAGGTGAAGCCAAGCATGTTGAGCGGGATCGACAGTTGCAGCAGCAGCGTGTTGACCAGCACCAGATCGCCGACAGTAAGTTTGTGCGCGACGACGCCGGCAGCGGCCATTGCCATCAGCACGGTCAGGCCCGCCGCGATCACCAGCGCCTGCGCGCCGTTGAGCAGGGCCAGCGAATTTTCCGTCTTCACCGCCGCGTCTTCGTAGCGGCGCAGGTCGGCGTCGTAGCGGCGCGCTTCGAAATCCTCGTTGCCGAAATACTTGACCGTTTCGTAATTGAGCAGGCTGTCCACGGCGCGCGCGTTGGACAGGCTTTCCACCTCGTTCATCGCGCGCACGCCGGCGGTGCGCCATTCGCTGATCCAGATCGTCGCGGCGATGTAGATCGCCATCGTCGCCAGGGTAACGGCGGCGTAGCGCCAATCCAGTTCACGCAGGAGCAGGGCGGTGACGAGGCCGATTTCGACCACGGTCGGCACGATATTGAACACGACCCAGCCGAGCAGGTTGTAGACGCCGCGCGTGCCGCGCGAGACATCGCGGCCGACGCCGCCGGTGTGGCGTTCCAGATGAAAGCGCAGCGACAGCGCATGCAGGTGACGGAACGCATCCAACCCCGACGCCCGCATCGCACGTTGCGCGACGCGCTCGAACACGGTGTCGCGCAACTGGCCGAACAGCGTGCCGATCAGGCGCAGGACGCCGTAGCCCGCGATCATGGCGATGGGTACCGTGAGCAGGGCGGTACGCGGATCGAGGTGATCGACGATGGCCTTGAGCGACAGCGGCACGCCGATGGTGGCGATCTTGGCGACGATCAGCAGGGCCAGCGAGATGGCGATGCGCCAGCCATGTTCGCGCAGGTACGGCGCGAGCCGCCGCAGGGTCGAGGGAATGCTGGCGGAGGCGTGGGCAGGAGTTTTGGTCATCGTCGCTAGGTGTGGGCGGATGAAAGCGATGCAAGCCGTTGCAGATCCATCGGCGTATCATCGCGTAATCCCAACCCACGGAGAAGCGTCATGCGTATCGCTCTTGTCGCCGCCCTGGTCTTGATCTGCGCGTCTGCCATCGCCAAGGATGCGCCGAAAGCGACGCCGTCGGCCAATCCCGTGCCACCGCACGGCGCGCGCGTGTTCATCGAATCCCCGCGCGATGGCGCGACGGTCGGGCAGGACGTCCACGTCGTGTTCGGCGTCAGCGACATCAAGGTTGCGCCGGCCACCGATACAGCGCCCGGCACCGGCCATCATCACCTGCTCATCGACGTCGAGGAACTGCCGCCGCTGGACGCACCGATTCCCGCTGACGCGAACCACAAGCACTACGGCAAGGGCCAGACCGAAGACACGATCCACCTGCCGCCCGGCGACCATACCCTGCAACTGGATTTCGCCGACTACCGGCACGTGCAGTTCAATCCGCCGCTGGTGTCGCCGAAGATCACGATCCATGTGAAGTGATAGTTTCGGGTTCCGATTTGCGTTTGCTGGAGTAATCAGGATCGGAAGGGAACCCCAGCATGCGTGGAACTCATGGCACCCGAACGCACCGCGGCGGTGGCGTTCCGGGTTTCGTTGCGATGGCGCTGCTTGCGGCTTTTGCGACCGCTGCGCAGGCGGTCGGTTTTTCCGCGACAGGCTCGCTGGCGACCGCGCGCCGTCTTCACGTCGCAGTGGCTTTGACGTCCGGCAAGGTGCTTGTCGCGGGCGGATACGGCGCCACCGGCAGCGATCTCGATAGCGCCGAGCTTTACGATCCGGCGACGGGCCTCTGGTCGTCCGCCGGGACATTCGTCGGAGCGCGCTTCTGGCACGCCGGCAGCGCGCTGGCTGCGGGCAAGGCGCTCGTGATCGGCGGCGAAAACAATCAAGGCCAGACATTGGGCAGCGTGGAACTGTACGACTCCACGCTCAATGCATGGAGTCCGGTCGCCGCGCTTGGCACCGCGCGTTACAACCATGCCGCGATCATGTTGTCATCCGGCAAGGTGCTCGTGGTCGGTGGTCAGGATTCAAGCGGTGCGGTTTTGAGCAGTTGTGAGCTGTACGATCCGGCGGCGAATACATGGGCATCGACCTCCGGTTCGCTGAATGCAGCGCGGTACCTGGCAACCGTCACTTTGTTGGTTTCCGGCAAGGTCTTGGTCGTCGGCGGGTACGGCAGCAGCGGATCGCCGCTTGCCAGTGCCGAGGTTTACGATCCGGCGATGGAGTCCTGGACCACGACCGGTGCGATCGGCGCTTCTCTCGTGGGCCATGCGGCCACGCTGCTGCCGTCCGGCAAGGTCCTCGTGACTGGTGGGATGGGTCCGCTCTTCAGCGCCGAGTTGTACGATCCGGCGCAAAATTCCTGGTCGTCCGCCGCATCGATGCACGATGCGCGTCAGGACCACACCGCCACATTGTTGTCCACTGGACTTGTGCTGGTAGCGGGAGGCGATCAGGGGCCAACAGCGCCCTTGAGCGGCGCCGAGTTGTACGACCCTGTGAAGGATGCCTGGTCGAGCGCCGGCACGCTCGCGACGGCTCGCTACGGGCACACGGCGGATGTGCTGCCATCCGGCCAGGTGCTCATCACGGCGGGATTCACCGGAAGCTCAACGCTGGACAGTGCCGAGCTATACACCGCCGATCGCATTTTTGCCGACAATTTCGACGGCACGCAAACGGCGTATCCGTGACGTTGGCTATTTCGAAAGGTCGATGGCGTAAACCGCCGTGCCGTCACCGTTGTCCTTGACCAGCGCGACGTTGGCTATGCCGTCCTCGCGCGCAAAATCGAGCTTGCCGGCGGCGGAGGTGAAGATCACCGGGCCGGCGGTTTTCACCTCCGCGAAATGCCAGTTGCGCATAGCGCCGAAGTCCTTGCGCGTGATCTCGCGCGCCGCGCGCACGTAGTCGATCAGCACATCGCGGTTCGCGTCGGGCGCGAACAGCACCACATTGCTGCCGTCGAGTCCGGGGAATCCGCCGCCGCCGCTGGCGCGGTAGTTGTTGGTCACGACGATGAACGATTGCGCATCGGCCACGGGATTGCCGTCGTAGCGCAAATCAACGATGCGCTCGCCGACCGGCTGGGTCACGTCGATGGCGTAGGTCAGGCCGCCTCCGCTTGAATCGGCTTGCAGCACGTCGAAGTTGTAGGTCGGATAACGCCGGTTGATCAATTCCTGCGGTTCCT
>DASTAL010000243.1:0-2109 GCA_035712685.1 Rudaea sp.
ATAATCCTGGCCCTTGGCCTGGAAGATACGCTCGTCCCGGATTGACCCAAGTTGGCTGATGCGGCCGTCGGCCGGGCAGGCGATGACGCGTTCGTCCGCGGCGACAGGGCGCGCGTCCGGTTTGAGGGCGCGGGTAAAGAAAGCGTTGAAGCTCGGATACGCGAACGGATCCGGTTGAGCGGCCTGGCTCATGTCGACGCCGTAGGCCTTCACCACGCGGCCGATCAGGAAATTCTTCCACGGTGCCCACGTCCAGCGCGTCGCCCAGTAGACCAGGCGCGACAGCGCGCGGTGCGGCAGCGCGTATTGCGCGAGCACGTCAAGACGCATGCTCAGTGGCCGGCAGCGAGTGCGGCGAGATCGCCCGCGATCGCTTTCGCGAAGAACGGCGGGCGGAAGATGCCGGCCTCGCGGCCCTGCGGATCGACGATCACCGCAGCGGCGCTGTGGTCGACTACGATCTTGCCGTCCGCATCGGTCGAACGCGAATAGACCAGGCCGAGCGCGCGCGTCAGCGTCGTCAGCTCATCGTCCAGTCCGGTCGCGGCGACGAAATCCGGATCGAAGTAGCCGACGTATTTGTGCAGTACGTCGGCTGTGTCGCGCTGCGGATCGACCGAGATGAAATCGAAGCGCACTTTTCCGGTGAGGCTGCGCGCGGCGAGATCCTTCCAGGCCTGCTTGAAGGTCGTGAGCGTGGTCGGGCACACATCCGGGCAGCTGGTATAGCCGAAGTAGACGACGGTCCAGTATCCGCGCCAGTCGGCGAGCGTCAACGGCTGGCCGCTGGCCTGGGTCAAGTGGAATTCCGGGATGGCCCGCGGCGCGGGATACAGCACCGCATTCTCGAGTTTGGGCTGATCCGATGCGGCGAAGAAACGCTGGCCCAGCCATAAGCCGAGCGCGACGGCCACGGCGGCGGCCACGAAGAGCCAGATCGGTATCGAGGATGCGTTGCGCGGCGTATTCATCCACACATTATAGCGGGCGCCTTCGCCTATACTGGCCGTCTCGTTGCGAACCGAATCCAACCGTGACTGCCGAGCTGACCACCATCATCGATTTCATCCGCTACGGCGCCAGCCGTTTCGCCGCAGCCGGACTCACGTTCGGCCACAGCTACGACAACGCGCTCGACGAAGCCACGCACCTGGTCCTGCACACGCTGCACCTGCCGCACGATCTGTCGCCGGCCTACGGCTCGGCCCGATTGACCGCCGTCGAGAAAAAGGCCGTGCTCAAGCTGATCGATCGCCGCGTCAAGGAACACAAGCCGGTTGCGTACCTGACCGGCGAGGCGTGGTTCGCCGGCCTGAAGTTCAAGTCCGACGAGCGCGCACTGGTGCCGCGCTCGCCGATCGCCGAGACGATCCAGAACGGATTTTCGCCTTGGCTCGACGGCACCGTCGTGCGCCGTGCGCTGGATTTGTGTACCGGCTCCGGTTGCATCGGCATCGCCATGGCGGTGCACAATCCGGATTGGCGCGTGGACCTCGCCGACATCAGCGACAAGGCGCTGGCGCTGGCGCGCGAGAACATCGCCTTCCAGGACGTCGCCGATCGCGTGCGTGCGATCAAGTCCGACCTCTTCGCCGGTCTCAAGGGCGAGGTCTACGACCTGATCGTGACGAATCCGCCATATGTCACCGAGCAGGAATTTGCCGCGCTGCCGCCCGAATACGGCCACGAACCCGAGTTAGGTTTGACCGCCGGCGAAGACGGGCTGGATTTCGCGCTGCGCATCCTCGACGAGGCGCCGCGGCACCTGAGCGCGGACGGCTGGCTGATCTGCGAAGTGGGCGAGGCCGAACGCGCGCTGGGCGCACTGCTGCCGAAGCTGCCGCTGAACTGGATCGAATTCGCGGTCGGGCAGATGGGCGTGTTCGCGATTGCGCGCGCGGACATCCTCAAGCACGCGAAGGCGATCAGGGCGGCGTTGGCGAAGCGAAAATAATGTCGAGCAACTCGTTCGGAAAACTTTTCACCGTCACCACCTTCGGCGAAAGCCACGGGCCGGCGATCGGCTGCGTGATCGACGGCTGCCCGCCGGGGCTGGATATCGCGCCGGCAGAATTCCGCCACGATCTGGCGCGCCGCGCCACCGGCACG
>DASTAL010000244.1:0-5727 GCA_035712685.1 Rudaea sp.
GCCGATCGCGATATCCGGATCGTAGTCGAACCGGATCGCGCCATCGACGTCGCGGATGCAGCTCGCGCGCGCGTAGTCGGCCCAGTCCGCCGGCGTGAAATCCGGATAGCACACGCCGTAATTTTCGGCGATGCGCCGTGCCGCTTCGGCCCAGGTCGTCATCGGCGGCGAGGGTTTGCCGGTGTAGCTGGCGATGCGGACGAGGCCACGCGCATCGAGTTCGGGCCCGGCATCGTTGAGCACGGTGAGCATGACGCGAGCGGGGGCGACCGCATTCATCACCATCGCCATCAGCGCGCCGAGCGAAGTGCCGATGACGCCGACCTTGTCCACGCCCAGGCCGTCGAGCAGGCGCCACACGTCGCCGACGTAGACGTCCGGCCGGTAATTCTCCGGTTTCGGATCGCGCGCGGAGCGGCCGCGCCCGCGCATGTCGGGGCAGAGCACGCGATAGCGCTGCGCGAGGTGCGTGGCGAGATCTGCGAAGTCCTTGGAGTTGCGGGTCAGGCCGGGCAGGCAGAGCAGCGTGGCGGCATTCGAATCCGGGCCCGGATAGTCGCGCGCGAAAAGGCGCAGGCCGTCGGCGCTGGTGAAATACGTGTCTGCGTATTGCGGCATGGATTCCTCTCGATGGCCGGCTCAGGTTACTGGGTTATTGATCAAATCGTGAATTTCGCGAGAATAGCGCAACGACTCCGGCGAGATGCCCATGCCCAAGCCACGACGCGTTACCGATACACGATCCGGTCGGCGCAAGCCGCCACCGCGCCGCGCGGCGGCTGATGCCACGACGGCCGCGTCGGGCAAGGCCGCGCGCAGCCGCAGGACGCAGGCGCGTATCCTCGATGCGGCCGAGGAATTGTTCTCGTATCACGGCATCTACGGCGTGAGCATTCGGGACATTGCCGATCGTGCCGACGTTGACACCGCGCTGTTGCATTATCACTTCGCCAACAAGGACGGCATCTACGAAGCGGTGCTGCTGCGTCGCGCGGGCGAGATCAACGCGGCGCGCATGCGAGCGCTGGACGACTACGCCCTCGCGTGCGGCGGCAAGCCCGACGTCGAAGGCATCGTGCGCGCCTACCTGCATCCGGTGTTCGAGCGCCTGCGCAACGGCGGTCGCGGCTTCAACAACTTCGCCGCGCTCATTGCCCTGGCGAACAATTCGGAATTGTGGGGCGGCGGCACGGTCAAGGAATACTTCGATTCCGCCGTGCAACGCCTGATCGAACTGCTGCGGCTGGCCCTGCCGAAGGCGCGCGAAGTCGATTTGTACTGGGGCTATCAATTCATTTCCGGCGCGCTGACCCTGAGCTACTCGCGCAACGACCGCATCGAGGGGCTGTCGCGCGGACGCTGTCGCGCGAACGACTACGCGGCGATCGAGCCGCGCCTCGTCGAGTGGTGCACGGCCGGCATCCGCGCCATCGGTGCGCGCCGCTGAGCCAGGCCAAATCGGAATCGCGTCGCATTGCTGCATTGCGGCTTGCGTGCCAGAAAACAGGCTGTTAGTTTATTCACCAATAAATAAAAATCAAACTGCACTGCACAACGCCGCAACCGCACGGCACAAACATCTGGAGAGCCCACAATGACCTGCAAGCCCCTGAAAATCGCCATTGCCGCCGCCTTGTTCGCCAGCGCCGTGGCGCACGCCGACGCGGTGACCAATGCCGCCGCCGGCACCCCCGCGGACGCCGCCCGTGCGGCCGCGGCAAAGAAGGACGACGCGGCGAAGAAGAACGAGCAGGCCGCGTCGATGGAAACCATCACGGTGACCGCGCGTCGCCGCGCCGAGTTGCTGCAGGACGTGCCGATCGCGGTAACGGCGCTGTCCGCCGCGACGCTCGAAACGCAGAACGTGCAGAGCCTGAACGACCTGGCCGGCAACGTGCCGAACCTCGTGATCCACGATGCGCGCGGCAGCAATACCACGATCACCACGTACATCCGCGGCGTGGGCCAGTCCGATCCGACCTGGGGCTCGGACCCCGGCGTCGGCATCTACCTCGACGACGTCTACATCGCGCGGCCTCAGGGCGCGCTGCTGGACGTGTTCGACGTGCAGCGCATCGAAGTGCTGCGCGGTCCGCAGGGCACGCTGTACGGCAAGAACACGATCGGCGGGGCGATCAAGTACGTGTCCAAGGACCTGCCGACGCAGACTGAAGGCTATGCCCAGGTCGATGCCGGCAACGAGGGCCGCGCCGACCTGAAAGTGGGCCTTGGCGGCGCCACCGACGACGGCCAGTTCCGCGCGCGCGTGGCCTATGCCTCGCTGCACCATGACGGCTACGGCACGAATTTCAATACCGGCGATTCGGTCAGCAACCAGAACACGAATGCCGGGCGCATCTCGGCGGGTTATTTCCCCAAGGACGTGCCGCTGGACATGCAGTTCAGCGCCGACACCGTGCACGACAATTCCAATCCGCGCGGGGCGCGCATGCTCGCGCCGAACAAGTTCGCGCCGACCTACGCGCCGCTGGACAGCGACTACGACGTGCGCAGCGGCATGCCCAGCCTCAACCCCACGCACATGGTCGGGGAATCGTTCAAGGTGAACCTCTACGCGAACGACGAGTGGACGTTCAAGTCGATTACCGCCCACCGCCAGTCGAACACGCTGACCAACATCGATTTCGACACCACGCCGCTGCCGCTGGCCGACGTGCAGGCGTATTACCGCGACAGCCAGACTTCGCAGGAATTCCAGGCCAACTACCAGGGCGCCGGCGGCACCAGCGGCGTCGTCGGGCTCTACTATTTCGACGGTACCGCGGCCGGCTGGATCCACAACAATTTCTTCAACGCGCTATTCGGCGTGACCGGCGGCAAGGTGGATACGCGCAGTTATGCCGTTTACACCGACTGGACCTGGGCGCTCTCCGACCGCTGGCAAGTCTCCGCCGGCGCGCGCTTCACCGACGAAAAGAAGCACGCCATCGTCAACAACTACACGACGGCGGACGCCACCTTCGGCGCGCCGGTGGCAGTCACCGCCGATTTCGACCGTACGCGCAATCCGTCCAACCTGTCGCCGCGCGCGTCGCTGCTGTACAAGCTCAACGACGAGACCAACCTGTACGCCTCGATCGGCCGCGGCTTCAAGTCGGGCAGCTACAACATCCGCGCCAACACGCTGGCGGCGCCGGTGGCGGATCACCCGATCGCCGACGAGGTGCTCGACACGTTCGAGTTCGGCAGCAAATCGAGTTTTGCCGATGGCCGCTTCGCGCTCAATGCCGACGTGTTCTACACCCGTTACCGCGACATCCAGTTGTCGGTGTTCACCTCGTTCACGCAGGCCAATGGCACACCGGGGTTCTACGGCGACTACACCAACGCCGGCAAGGCGCACGCCTACGGCATCGAGGCCGAGTTCGCCTGGCGCCCGATCGAACACTGGTCGCTGATCGGCAACATCGCCGGACTGCACACGGAGTACGACCAGTACTTCACGAACGGCGTGAACATCGCCGACAAGCAGCGTTTCCCCGCCGCGCCAAACGCACAGGCCGGCCTCAACCTCGAGTATTCCGCGCCGGTGGATTTCGGTGGCAATATCCGCGCGCGTGTCGGCTACACCTACCAGACCAAGGAGTATCCGACGACCGACCTCAGTCCCGCGATCGCGCAGGGTCCCTACGGCCTGCTCGGCGCCACCATCATCTGGAACCGCGACGCGCACTGGACGTTCGCCCTCCAAGGCAGCAACCTGACGAACAAGTCGTACCGCACCGATGGCTACAACATTCCGGCGCTGGGCGTGCTGACGGGCTTTTACGGTGCGCCGCGGCTGGTGTTCGCCAGTGTGAAGTACTCGTTCTGATCGCGCTTCCCGGCGGCTGTGTCAGGGCAGTCGCCGGGAAAACGGGCAATGCGCATGCACGACGCCATGGCGCCGCAAGCGACGGACGGGAACGCGGTGCGTGCGCGCCGGATCGCGCTGATCCTGCTGATCGTCGTCTACACGCTGAATTTCGTCGACCGGCAGATCCTGTCCATCCTCAAGGAACCGATTGCCGCCGACCTGCATTTGTCGGATACCGATCTCGGCCTGCTCGGCGGTTTCGCGTTCGCACTGTTCTACTCCATCCTCGCGATCCCGTTTGCCTGGCTCGCGGACCGTTTTTCTCGCGTGTGGATCATTTCAGCCGGTTTGTTCCTGTGGTCGGGCTTTACCGCGATGTGCGGCATGGCAGGCAGCTTCGCCGCGCTGTTCGCGGCGCGCATGGGCGTGGGCGTCGGCGAAGCCGGCGGCGTCGCTCCGGCGTACAGCCTGATCGCGGACTGGTTTCCGCCGCGTTCGCGCGCGCGTGCGCTGGCCGCGTACTCGTTCGGCATCCCGATTGGCAGCGCCCTGGGCGTACTGTTCGGCGGCCTCGTCGCCAAGGCGGTCGATTGGCGCTTCGCCTTCATCGCGATCGGCACGTTCGGCGTGCTGCTGACGCCGTTGTTCCTCTGGCTGGTGCGCGATCCGCCGCGTCAGGCGGCGGCCGCGCCGCAACTCGGTCTAGCCGCCGTCACCCGGCTTGCGATGGAAAAGCCGACGTTCTGGCTGCTCGCGTTCGGTTCGGGCAGCTCATCGCTCGTGGCCTACGGATTGATGTACTGGCTACCGACCTTCCTGGCGCGCACGCTGCACATGGATATCGTCGCGCGTTCGCAATTGCTTGCGGCCGTTCTTTTCATCGGCGGCATCGCCGGCATGGCGGCGGGCGGCTGGCTCGCCGACCGGCTTGGCACGCGCAACAAGCGCGCCTACGCGTTGATTCCCGCCGCGGCGTTCCTTATCGCGGCACCGTTGTACGCTCTGGCGATCGAGGCGACCACGCCGTGGCAGACCTTCGCGTTGCTGCTGCTGCCATATGCACTCGCCCTGGTCTGGCTCGGCCCGGTGCTGACCGCTGTGCAGCATCTGGCTCCGGCGTCGTCGCGCAGCACGATGTCGGCGCTGTTCCTGCTCATCAACAACCTGGTCGGACTTGGCGTGGGGCCGTACTTCTTCGGCCGCGTATCCGATCTGCTCAAGCCGGCCTATGCCGAGGACTCGATCAAATACGCGTTCTTCTACGGCCTGGGGTTCTACGTGATCGCGGCCGTGCTGCTGTATCTTGCCTCCCGTCGCATCGCGCGCGACTGGATCGACTGAAACGAGGTATACGCTGTGAAAATGACCATCGCTGCGCTGGCCATTGCATTGCTGACCGTGACGACACACGCGGCGTCACCCGCTGCCGCCACGCTGCCGAAGCTACATGTCGATCGCGCGCGCGTCGCCATCGCCGGCATGTCCGCGGGCGCGTACATGGCCGAGCAGGCACAACTGGCCTATCCGGAGATTTTCCGGGGTGCGGCGCTGATCGCCGGCGGACCCTACGATTGCGCCCAGGACAGCGTCGCCACTGCCGTCACCACCTGCATGAAGGGCTCGCCCGCGCCGCCCGATTCCGCCGTGCTAGCCACGCTAGCGCAGGAGCGCGCCGCGAAGGGCGAAATCGGTCCGCTGGCGAAACTCGCGGGTGGAAAAGTATACATCTTGCACGGCAAGCAGGATCCGGTGATCGCCGAATCCGTGGCCCACGCCACCGTCGATTTCTACGTCGCGCTCAAGGCGGCCGTGCCGGGGTTGTCGTCGTTGACGGTCACCTGGGACGGCAGCCGCGACTTCAGCCACACGTTCCCGACCGAAGCGGCGGGCATCGACTGCGACAAGGTCGG
>DASTAL010000245.1:0-8934 GCA_035712685.1 Rudaea sp.
TCGTCCAGCAGGGTGCTGCGGTACGCAGGCATCAGCAGGCTCGGCATCAGGTACTCGAACATCGAGCCGCTCCACGACACCAGCGCCGGACGCCCGGCCGCGACGGTGAGCAGCCGGCCCAGCTTGAACCAGTGCGAGGGCGGCACCTGTCCCTGCGCTATCGCGACGTAACTCAAAATGCGCGCTTCGGAAGCCAGCAGGTCGTAACGGGCGGCGTCGCGCTTGTCACGCTCGACGTCGTAGCCGATCGCGAATTGTTCGCGCTGCTTGTCCCACAGGAACGTCAGGTCCATCTCCGCGCGTTCGCGGCAAGCCACGGACAGTGCCTGGGCGTCGTCGTGGCGTCGGTTCAAGGTGGCGCCGGCTTCGCGCAGCGCCGCGCAAAGATCCGGTGCGCCTTCGCTGCCGGGCGCTTCCAACCTCGACACGATTTCGACGGCCAGTACACGCGCGCGCGATCGCGCGGGGTTGTGCTCCAGTTCCGCCAGCAACGCGCGCGCCGCGGGATCGTCGCTGCCGGAATCGCCGAGCGCCAGCCACGGCGCCAGCTCATCCAGTTCTTCGCTTGCCGCGGAGGCTTGTTGCGCCAAGGCGTTCGCCCAGTCCGCGAATTCACCGGCGACCCCGTTTTCGGCATTCAGCGCCGCAAGCCTGCCGGCTTCGGTATCGATGCGCGCGAGCAGGCCATGCAGCACCGGCAGGTTGTCGGCATTGCCGATGGCGTCCGCGATCAATGTATCGAGCTTGTTCAGCGTCGCCGCCAGCGCGAGGTTCGCGTGCGGGTCCCGCGCCTCGACGTTGGCCAGCTCGGCGCCCAATATGCGCGCGGTGTCGCGCAGGCCACCTGCCAGCGTCCGCGAAACCAGCGGCTCGTCGTCGACGTGTTCCAGCGCGCTCGCCAGCACCAGCAGGCAGGCCATCAGGTTGCCGCTGTCGACGCTGGAGACGTAGCGCGGCGTCAGCGGCTCGAGTGTGAGGGTGTCGTACCAGTTGTAGAAGTGGCCGCGGTGGCGTGACAGCTTGTGCAGCGTGTCGAGCATGGCGGCGGTGCGCTGCAGCAGGCCGCCATACGTGATGTAGCCGAAGTCGCAGGCGGTCAGGTTGGCGAGCAGCGCCATGCCGATGTTGGTGGGCGAGGTGCGATGCGCCACCTGTTCGACCGGGAAGATCTGGCAATTGTCCGGCGGCAGCCAGTTTTCTTCCGCGGTGACGAAAGTTTCGAACCAGTGCCACACACGCCGCGCGATGCCGTGCAGGAAGGCGCGCTGGGTGGCGTCCAGCGGCAGCGGTGGACGCGGCGGCGTCCGGCTGATCGACCAGGCGATGCCCGGCGCGGCGAACCACAGCACCACGAAGGGCAGCGCCGCCGGCAGCGACAACGGCGCGCGCAGGCCGACGACCACGCCGACCACGATCGCCGTGGCCGGCGCCACCCACATCAGGCGCAGGTAGCCCGCAAGACTGTTGGCCGCGCCGCGCACGGCGTCGGTCATCGGCGTCCACTCGAGGAGGTGTTTGCGCGTGAACAGCAGGCGCCCGGCGCTGCGGCCGATCGCGTCGATGTTCAGCATGGCTTCGAACGGCAGCGTCGCGATCGCGAACAGCTCGCGCAGCAGCACGTCGCGGATGCCGCGCCAGGTATTGCGCCAGCGCCGCGGCGGCACGCGCGACCAGGCATTGCGCAGCACCTGCACCAGCGCGGTCAGGAACGTGGGGCCGAGCAGGAACGCGACCAGCACCAGCGTCCAGTACACCGGTACGTCGGTGAGCACCCAACTGCGCAGCAGCAGCACCAGCATCGCCAGTGGCACCAGCCCGCGGCGCAGGTTGTCGAGGATCTTCCAGCGATGATGCGCCTTCAGCATGTTGCGCAGGCCGCGCCGGCGCGGCCCCGGCACGATCGGAAACAGCCATTGCACGATCTGCCAGTCGCCGCGGGTCCAGCGATGGCGGCGGCGCACGTCCACCGAATAGCGATTCGGCTGGTGCTCGATCAACTCGATGTCGCTGACCAGGCCGGTGCGCGCGTAGGAACCTTCCAGCAAATCGTGCGACAAGATCAAATCGTTGGGAAAACGCGTGCCCACCGAGCGGCTGAAGGCGTCGATGTCGTAGATGCCCTTGCCTACGAACGAGGCTTCGCCGAACAGGTCCTGGTACACGTCCGAGACGGCGCGCGTGTACGGATCGAGTCCCGTCGCGTCGCTGAACAGGCGCGCGAAACGGCTGGGCCGCGTGCTCTCGTAGGTCACCGAGATGCGCGGCTGCAGCAATCCGTAACCCGCGATCACGCGCCGCGAGCCCTTGCTGAACCACGGCCGGTTCAACGGATGCGCCATGGTTTCGACCAGCTTGCGTCCCGCTTCGGGCGGCAACTGGGTGTCGGCATCCAGCGTGATGACGTAGCGCGTTTCCTGCAGCGCTTCGATGTCGCCCACCACCACGCTGAAGGCGCGCTCGGGGCGCGTGCCGCGCAACACGCGGTTGAGGTCGCCGAGTTTGCCGCGCTTGCGTTCGAAGCCCATCCACACCGACTGGCGCGGATTCCACTCGCGCGGCCGGTGGAACAGATGGAAGCGCGTGCTGCCGGGCAACGGATGCCGCGCGTTGAGTCGGTCGATGCCGGCGGTCGCCGCCTGCAGCAACGCCGAATCGCCCGGCATGTCGCGCTCGGGCGCGTCCGGAAAATCGGTGAGCAGGGCGAAATGCAGGTTGCGATCGCGGTTGCCGAGGTAGCGGATTTCCAGCGCGTCGAGCTGGTCCGCCAGGCCCTGCGTGCTGCCCAGCAGCCACGGCACCACCACCAGCGTGCGGCATTCGTCGGGAATGCCGCCGGAAAACGACATGCGCGGCAACAATCGCGCGGGCACGAACATCCCCAGCAGCCAGTTCACCAGCGCGACGGCGGGTTGGCTGGCGGCGACGAACACCGCGACCAGCAGCACGAAGTCGATCGCCAACGGCATCGACGTGAAGTACCAATGGCGGCCGCCCGCGACCACCGCGGTCACCAGCAGGCTGAACAGCAGGATGCTGCCGAGGTACGCCATCGACGGCCAATGCCGCAGGCGTTCCGCGATCCGGTATTCGGCTGGTGCGCGCGCACCCAGCGCGTGCGCGAAGGTGGCGAGCCCCGCGCCGATCAGGAAGTAACCGACGTGGCGGCGGCGCGGATCGGTGCCGGACGCGCAATCGAGCCGCGCCAGTTCGAGCGCGCGTTGCGCGACATCGACCTCGCTGCGGCCGCTGCGCCGCGCGAGCACTTCCACCGCATGCCGGTAACGGCCGCGTGTGGCGAAATCCATGCCGGCATAAGCGTCGACCGGGTCCTTGCCGAGGATCCGGTCCACCTTGCCGACACGTTCCAGCAATTCGGACCAGTTGTAGTCGCGGGTACGGCGAAGGCTGTTGATGCGGTTGGCGATGGAGACCTGGTCCGCCGCCTGCGCGCGCGATTCCTCGTCGATCACCCGCGACACGCTGGTGCCGCGTTGTTCGAGTTGCTGCTCGGCGAAGGTGAGCGCGAGCTTCAGCGAAGGATGCTTGCCTTCGAGCAGCCGGTAGAACTCGGCCGCGAAAGCGGGCGATGCGAACACGTCGGTGCGCGCCATTTCGGCGACGCCCAGCAGCATGTCGTTGGGTGCGCGCGTGGCCACGCCGATCAGGCGCTCGGCCCACGCTTCGGCGTTCGAATAGGCCTGCATGCGGCGGGTGATCGCTTCGGCGTCGCTGGCCAGCCCTTCGACCAGCGCCACCCGCACCAGCACCGGCAGCGTCCACAGCTCGACCAGGTCGAAGGCCGCATGCGCCTGGTAGTCGTCGAGGTAACGCTCGACCGCTTCGGGTTCGACGTTGCCGTCCATTTGCGCGATGCAGGCGCGCAAGGCGCGCAACATGCGCGGCACGACTTGGCCATCGGGCTGGTTGCGCGGCAGCCGTTTCCAGACGTTCGGGGGCAGCGCCTCGCGGACTTCGCGGATTTCGTTGCGGATCAGGTAGACATTGTCGATCAGCCATTCCGCCGCGGGCTCGACGCGGCGGTTGTCGATCGCGGCCGTGCGTGCGACGGCATAGGCGTGCTGCAGCGTGCGATCGTGGGCGACCAGCGCCCTGTCGAGATCAAACGCGGCGGCCTGGCTCAGCGTGTCGTGCCCGCGTGCAAGCACCCCGGCCGGAATCGGTGCTGCCGCGGCATTGTCCATTTCGCGCGGGGCGCCGTGGATGCGGTTGCGCGCGGCGAGGCGCGCGCTGCGCCTCATCCCGAGACGGCGAATCCATGC
The DNA here is from genome assembly GCA_035712685.1 of Rudaea sp. GTDB lineage: Bacteria > Pseudomonadota > Gammaproteobacteria > Xanthomonadales > Rhodanobacteraceae > Rudaea. The sequence goes on from DASTAL010000245.1 coordinate 4,281, forward strand.
TTGCGGGCGGCGGTTGCGTGGCAACTGGTGCGGTCACTCGTCGGGTGGAATCTTCGATGTTAGCGAAACGGTTGTGACCGCGCCGTTCATGGACGAGCCGAGCGGGGCTCAGGGACGATCGCGCAGCACCAGCAGGTGCCCGTCGGGATCGCGCAGCAGCGCGACCGTCGTGCCGTCGATGAAGCCGCTGGCGAGGACCGCGTCGGTGAAATCGCCGTCGGTCAGCGCCTGCAACAGCACGTCCACCTTGTCGGCCCACCAGATCAGGCGGTCGGCCGCGACGGCCGTCAGGCGTTCCGATGCGTTCGCGCTCCCACGCGGCTGCTGATAATCCAGCAGCTCCAGGTGGGGCGTGCGCGTGGCGCTTTCCAACGCGACGACGACCACTTCGACGTCGGCGAGATCGTCGAGGCGTTGTTGTTCCGCCCCGCGGTTCACGCCGCGCGAGGCGACAGTCATGCCCAGCAATTCGTGGAAGAGGATGCTGCGTTCGGCGCTGGCCACGCTGATCGCGCTGTGATCGATGCCGAGGGTTGGCGTGCCGGCATGCGCGGACTGCCAAACCGGATCGCCTGCGCCCTGGGGAAACGCCAGCAATTCCAGCGGATGCCCGTCCGGATCGCGAAACTTGAATGCCGTGACCGAGCCGGTGGAAGGCGGCAGGATTTGTGGGCTGCCCTGCGTGATCGGCGCGGCGCCATGGGCCATCACGCGCGCGTGTGCCGCCGCCATGTCGTCGACCGCGATCGCGCAATGCTGGAAGCACAAGTCGTTCGCCGCGCCGTTTGCCGGGTACGGCATGGCGTTCGGAAATTCGGTGAGCACCAACGCCTGCGCACCGAGCGAAAGCCGCGCGCAGCGCGGCGGCGTGTCGCACAGGCCCGGCAGCAACGTCCATGCGGGCGCCGCGGCACTTGCATCATCGACGGCAAATCCCAGCGCATCGCGGTAAAACGCGAGCGCGCGCTGAAGATCCGCGGTGTTGCGTTCGATCCGCAGCAACTGCCGGATGCCGTGGCTCATGGCCGCTGCGCCCCGCGCCGGTTGATCCAGATCGCGTACAGCGTTTGCGAGGCGCACAGGAACAGGCGGCTGTAATGACGATCGCCAAAGCACAGGTTCGACACCGTGCACGGCACCTTGATGCGCCCGATCAGCGCGCCGTCGGGCGCGATGCAATGCACGCCATCGCCGGCGCTCGACCAGATGTTGCCATCCTCGTCGCAGCGGATGCCGTCGGCCATGCCCGGTTCCACCTTGTGGAAAATCCGCGCGTTGCGCAGCTGCGCGCCGTCGTCGGAAACATCGAACACCCGGATGTATTGCTTGCGTTCGGACGCGAACGGCGTGCCGCTTTCGACGACGTACAGAAGTTTTTCGTCCGGCGAAAAACACAATCCATTGGGGCCGTCGAAATCGTCGGCGGCGATGCTCAGGCGGCCATCGCGCGGGTCGAAGCGGTACAGGTTGGGTCGCAATTCGGAGGCCTGCTTTTCGCCTTCGTAATCCCGGGAGATCCCGTACGTCGGATCGGAGAACCAGATCGTGCCGTCGGATTTCACCACCACGTCGTTGGGCGAGTTGAGGCGTTTGCCTTCAAAGCGATCGACCAGTGTCGTGATGCTGCCGTCGAGTTCGGTGCGCACGATCGCGCGACCGCCGTGCAGGCAGCCGATCAGGCGTCCTTCGCGGTCGCGGGTGTGGCCGTTCGCGAAACGCGACGGCTGCCGGAACACCGACGCGCCGCCCGATGCCGTCCAGCGCATGATGCGGTCGTTCGGAATGTCGCTGAACAGCAGGCACTGCATGTCGGCAAACCACACCGGCCCTTCCAGCCAGCGGAAGCCGTCGGCCAGTTTTTCCAGCGGCGCGTTCGGCAGCACCATCGAACGAAAGCGCGGATCGAGGATTTCACAGTCACTCATCGGCGCCGTCCATCTGCACGATCATCAGCACCGCAGGCGCGTCGCCGACGGTGCCGGAGCGATGGCCCCTGTGTCCGTGCGCGTCGGCGATGCAACCCTGGTCGCCACCGAAGGACACTTCGCCCGGCCCCATCTCCACGCGCGTGCCGTCCATCGTCTCCACGAACCAGCGACCCGACAGCGGCACGATCCATTGCGGTGCGGGGTTCTCGTGCCAGTCGCCCGTCCAGCCGACGGGCAGCACGCTGAACATCGCGCGCGCGGGGGTTTGTTCCAGCACGTCGTTCCATTGGGGTGCGGCGCCGCCCATGCTTTCGCGTTCGAAGTCGCGCAAGGTGCGGCGGTCTTGATGGCTGACGCCGCGCACATCGGTGCACACGTGCCAATAGGTGAGTTCGGGTGCAGTGCTCATGGGTGGGGCCTCGTCCATCCCGGCACGGCCGAGGGCGGCGCCGTGCCGGAGTTTGTGTACACCGCGGTCGAAGACAGCGGCCGCCGCGCGACGACGCCCGCGGGTGCGAGTTGCGTCGCGAACACCACCAGCAGCAAGCCGCCGACCAGTCCGAAGTTTTTCAGGAAATCCCAGAAGTGGCTGCGTGCGACGCTGTTGCCGGATTTCCAGAAATCGCTGAACCTCCAGAACGGGTGGTAGAGGATCGCGGTAACGACGCAGAACAGCGCCAGCACGAAGGCGGCGAGCCGGTCGTGCCAGCCGAACACGATGCAGAACGGTGCGGCCGCTTCCACGACGATCGCGGCGACAAGCAGCGGCGGTCCGCTCGATTTCGGCATGAACGACGAATCCGCCTGCGCAATCGCGTCTTTCCAGAACACGATCTTGTCCAGCGCGCTGAAAGGGAACAGCACGACGAGGCACACGCGGATCACGATGGGGATCAAGTAAAGGTTCAGCCACATGGCGTGGTCCTCATTGCATGCGCTCCGCGATCCGGTCGGCCACGCGCAGCGCGTTGGCGACGATGGTGAGCGTCGGGTTCACGGCGCCGATTGAGGGAAAGAAACTCGCATCGACGACGTAAAGATTGTCCAGCTCGTGCGCCTTGCAATCGAGGTCGAGCACCGATGTCTTGGGATCGCGACCGAAACGCGCGGTGCCGGCCTGGTGCGCGGTGCCGCCGATCGGAATGTCCTTGCCGAGGTAGCGCGTGCGGCGCAGGGTGTGCGGATGCGCACCGATCGGTTCCAGCAGCGCTTCCAGTTTTTTCTTCAGCCGAAGATGCGCTTCCATGTTGTTGTCGGTCTGGTCGACGACTACGCGATCGCCGTCGTAGCGGATGCGATTCTCCGCACGCGGCAGGTCTTCGCTGGACAACCAGAAATCCAGCGAATGACGTGCGACGTATTCGAACGGCTTCTCCGGCAGCCACGCCAGCCAGTCCGGCAGCGCTTCGCCGCGCAACGTGTCGGCGTGCGACTTGCCCGTCATCTGGATCAGGCCAAGCGGGAACTCCCAGTCGTCCGCGCCGAAGTAGAAATCGCTCACACCCACGGTTTTCTGGAATACCGTGTCGTTGGGTTCGCGCGTGATCGCCATCAGCACCGATTGGTTGTGGCGGATGTAGTTGCGGCCGACCTGGTCCGAGCCGTTGGCGAGCCCGTTGGGATGTTTGTCGTTGGCCGAGCGCAGCAGCAGCAGCGCGGATGAGAGCGCGCCGCAGGCGACCACCACGATGTCGGCGGAGTACGTTTCTTTCCTGCCGTCGCGCTCGACCTGCACCGCGTTCACGCTGCGGCCCGAAGCATCGGTATCGAGCCGCGCGGCGTACGCGCCGGTCAACAGCGTCACGTTGGGATTCGCGGCAAGTGTCGGATTGACGCACATGATTTCGGCGTCGGCCTTGCCATTGGTGGGGCAGGGATAACCGTCGAAGGCGCCGCAACGGATGCACGGACTGGAACGCGCCATCGCGCCATCGGTTTCATCCAGCAGGATGCCGAGCGGCATGTGGAACGGATGCAGCCCTTGTCGCGCGAAGGTCTCGGACAATTGCTGCATCCGCGGTTCGTGCGCGACCGGTGGATACGGATACGCGCCGCGGCGAGGTTCGGTCGGATCTTCGCCGGCCGCGCCGTGCACGTGGAAAAGTTTTTCGGCTTCGTCGTAATACGGCGCGAACACGTCGTATTTGAGCGGCCACTCCGGCGACAGGCCGTCGGCGTGCCGGAGTTCCTCGAAGTCGCGTTCGCGCAGGCGGAACAGCGCCGCGCCGTACATCTTGGAATTGCCGCCCACGAAATAATGCAGGCCGGGATGGAACGCCTTGCCGGTCTTGTCGTACCAGGTTTCGTTAGCCTGGTACGCATTGTCGATGAAGACCGATTTCGCGCTCCAGTTGTCGGGCGAGCGCTTGAGCCAGTCGCCGCGTTCGAGGATCAGAATCTTCTTGCCGGACGAGGCCAGGCGCTGCGCCAGCGTCGCGCCGCCGGGACCGGAGCCGATCACGATGAGGTCGTAGTGGTCGGGCATGCTCCGTCCTTCGATGCCGCGCCGCGGCGAAAGTCTGGCGTTGTACCCGGCGGCGTGTCTAATTCAAGTCAACGCGCGGTACGAGTTGGAGCGGCACCATCGGGACGTTATACTCGCGCGGATATGTGGCGTCCGCGGGGGCCCGGGGACACCGTTCGCCTTTCAACCGGAGTTCGCTAGTGAGCACGCATCTCACCCCATCCGATCGTACCTTCATGAAGCACTTCGCGATCATGATTGC
>DASTAL010000246.1:0-5787 GCA_035712685.1 Rudaea sp.
TTTCCGGGCAATCCGGATTGCGGACCCGCGAACGCGATGACGCCGTCCTTCCAGGCGAGCGCGGCCTTGTCGACCGCGCCATAGGCGGTGCCGTTGTCCGTCATCGTCGCGAGACGGCAATCGAGCAGCAGTCGGTCCCAGTGCGTCGTCTCGGATGCTGTCATCGGATGGTCTTCAGTTCACCGGCGGCGGGGTGCCCGGTGCGGATAGTGCCGCAGGCGGCGAGATGGTCGCCGCGGCTTCCTTTTCGAACTCGTTGATCGCGCGGATGGCGAATGCGCGATACACGGGCGTGTGGCACACCAGCGCGGAAACACCGCGGGCGAGTAGGCACACGGCCATGATCGGGATCACCATGTTCTGGTTGGCGGTGAGCTCGAGCGAGATGACAGCCGAGGTGATCGGCGCCTGCGTCACGCCGGTCAGGAACGCTGCCATGCCGAGCAGGATGACCGCGCCCTGGTCTGTGTTGGGCAGCACTACCGAGATGGTGTGTCCCATGCCAGCGCCTACAGCCAGGGCCGGTGAGAAAATACCGCCGGGGATGCCTGCCCAGTAGGAAAGGATGTTGGCTCCCAGCTTGAACAGGCCGAACACCCCGGCCGCGCTATGCGTATCCTGGATGAGGGAGCGCGCTTCCATGTAACCCGTACCGTAAATGACGCTGCCGCTGGCGATGCCCAGCGCGGCCAACGCCAGTCCGCATCCGGCCGCGAACATGACCGGTGCGCGGGTGCGCAGTGCGGCGATGTATTCCAGAGGTCCGCGGTCGGCAAGCAGAACGACGCGCGAAAACAGCCCGCCGCCCAGGCCGCCGCAAAGCCCGCACAGCGCGATCGCGATCCAGCCATGGCCCAGCGGCAAGGTCGATTCGACCTGGCCGAAATAGGCGTAGTTGCCGAGGATGCCGAGCGAAACCACGCCGGCGAAAATGACCGCCGTGAGGATGATGCCGCTGAAACGATGCTCGTAAGTGCCGGCGAGTTCCTCGATGGCGAAGACCACACCCGCCAGTGGCGTGTTGAACGCCGCGGCGATGCCGGCGCCGCCGCCGGCGAGAACGAAACGCGACAGCGCCTTGGCATCGTTGAAACCGAAACGGCGTCCGATCCAGAACATGATTCCGGCGCCGACGTGCACGGTCGGACCCTCGCGGCCAACCGAAGCGCCACCGGCCAGCGCGACGAGGGTGAGCAGCATCTTGCCGAGCGCGACCGGCAGTGACAGCATGCGCTCGCGAAACCCTGCGTCCTCGATTTCGATTGCTGCGATCACCTGCGGAATGCCGCTGCCGCGCGTCGGTTTGAGTACGCCAGCGGTTAGCCAGGCGAGCAGGGCGAAGACCGTGGGCGTTAGCACCAACGGCAACCAGGGCGAAATCGCGAGTATGCGGCGGAACAGATCGAATGCAATGTTGCTGGCGCCGGCGAACACGATCGCGGCCAGGCCGACGACCACGCCACCAATCCACAACGCCGCACGCCGTTGCCATTGCTGGGGCGCAAAAAATTCGTGGCCCAGTAACTTGCGCAGGCGGCTGTGTCGGTCCCCGGATTGGCTGTCGGACATCCATGTATTATCGCAGACTTTGATTTGCGCGCCCGCGCACCGAATTCGCCCACCGGCCGGAGAACGCCGCGATGACTGTCTATTTCGCCGATTACGCCTGGCTGCCGCAGGGCTGGTGCGAAAACACGCGTCTGCGCATCGAAGCGGGCGCGTTGACCGAAGTGGACGAAAGCGCGAACGGAGGCGATGCGAGTCGAATCGGCCGCTTCGTGCTGCCCGGCATGCCTAACCTGCATTCGCACGCGTTCCAGCGCGCGATGGCGGGTCTCGCGGAAAAGCAGTCGAATCCGCAGGACAATTTCTGGTCGTGGCGCGAGACCATGTACGCCTTCGCCGGACGTGTCGGCCCGGACGACCTGCGTGCCATCGCCGCGCAGTTGTACGTGGAGATGCTCAAGGCCGGTTACACGCAGGTCTGCGAGTTCCACTACCTGCATCACCAGCCCGACGGTACGCCTTACGCCGATCCGGCGACGATGTCGCTGGCCCTGATCGAGGCGGCGCGCGAGGCGGGCATCGGCCTGACCCTGTTGCCGGTGCTGTATATGACCGGCGGATTCGACGGCCGCGCACTGTCGGAGCGCCAACGCCGCTTCGGTTTCGATGTGGACGGCTATCTGCGTTTGGTCGAACGACTGCACAAAATGGAGAACTCCGCGTTGCGCGTCGGTATGGCGCTGCACTCGCTGCGCGCGGTCTCGCCGGATGCGTTGCGTGCGGTCGTGGAATCACCGCTCGCCGATGGGCCGTTGCACATCCACATCGCCGAGCAAATCGGCGAGGTGCAGGATTGCCTGAACGTGCGTGGCGCGCGGCCGGTCGAATGGCTGTTCGACAATGCGCCGGTCGATGCGCGCTGGTGCCTGGTCCACGCCACCCACATGACCGCGGATGAAACGCGTCGCCTCGCCGAATCCGGCGCGGTGGCGGGGCTGTGCCCGACCACCGAAGCGAATCTCGGCGATGGATTGTTCCCGCTGGCCGCCTACCGCGCGGCGGGCGGTGTGCTCGGCATCGGTTCGGATTCGCATATCTCCGTGTCACCGGTCGAAGAACTGCGCTGGCTCGAATACGGCCAGCGGCTGATGACGCGGCATCGCAACATCGCGGTGTCCGAATCCAGCGCCAGCGTTGGCGAGAACCTGTGGGGCGATGCATTGTTCGGCGGTGCGCAGGCATCCGGCATGGACATCGGCGCCTTGGAATCCGGCGCGCGCGCCGATTTCATCGTGTTGAATGCCGAATCGCCGCTGCTCGCGGGACGCGATGCGGAAAATGTCCTCGATACCCTCCTGTTTGCCGGCAACGCGAATCTCGTGCGCGACGTGATGGTGGGCGGCGAATGGGTCGTACGGGATTTCCGCCACCGCGACGAGGACGCCATTGCGGCGCGTTACCGGCAGGCGGTTACTCGGCTTTCGGCGCCAGCATCCCGCGCACCGCGTTGAGATCGCCATCGTTGGCCGCGGGGCGGATGCCCAGGATTTTCACCAGCAGCGGGTACACGTCGACATTGTCGAATTCCGGCACGACGGCCCCGCGCCGGAACGCCGGTCCTTCCGCGACGAACAGGGCGCGCATGGCCGGATCGTCGTTGTCGTAGCCGTGTTCGCCGCTCGAGATGTGGTGGTTCGGACGGTCGAGATAGCTCTGCGTTTCGATCAGCCAGCCATCATCGGCGACGCACACGATCGGCGGAATGCGGGCATTGCTGCCGTAATGCAGGCGCGCGGGAATCCGCGCTTTGTCCCAGCAGCGCATGTGTTCGTGCGGCGCGAGGAGGGCGCGTTCGACTTCGCTTTCGTGCCCGGCTTTCGGCGCGAGGCCGGCGACGACGCCCGCGGTGACCACGTTTACGTCGCGCATGTCGACGAACTTGTCCAGCACCACGAGCCGGTTCTCGCTGGTCGCGGTCATGCCGTGATCGGAGACGACGACGATGTTCGCGCTGTCGAAGAGGCCGCGTTTTTTCAGGCCTTCGACAAAACGTCCGAGCGCGGCGTCGATTTCTCGCAGCGCGGCATCCACCTGCGGCGAATCCGGCCCGTAACCGTGGCCGGCATGATCGACCTGTTCGAAGTACAAGGTCAGGAAATCCGGCCGCTGGCCGGCGGGCAGATCCAGCCACCGCAGGGCCTGATCCACGCGCGCATCCGGCGTCATCTTGCCGTCGAATGGCAGCCAATGTTCCGGGCGCACGCCGTGGATGTCCACGTCCGAGCCCGGCCAGAACATGGTTGCCGCGTGTTTGCCCTGGCGTTCCACGCTGATCCACAGCGGCACGCCGCCGGCCCACCAATGCGGGTCGTCCGTGGTGCGGCGGTCGTTGTAGACGAATTTCGCGCCGGTCTTCGGATCGAGGAAGCGGTTGTTGACGATGCCGTGGTGATCCGGATAGAGGCCGGTGACGATGCTGTAGTGATTCGGAAACGTGAGCGTGGGAAACGACGGTTTCATCGCCGTGGCACGCACACCTTCGGATGCGAGTGCCGCGAGATTCGGCGACAGCCCGCGGGCGATGTAGTCGGCGCGGTAACCGTCGATGGAAATCAGGATCAAGGGCGAATACGCGGACGGATGCACCGGCGCGTTCACGCATCCGCCGAGCGCGAACAACAGTGCCAGCAGGGGCGCCGCGACGAGGCGGCGCCGAAGTTCTTTCGCGAACATCATCGGTTACGCTTCAGAGCGTGGCGGCATTGAAGGTATCGCAGCTGCGGATGTCGCCGGACTGGAAGCCCGCCTTGAACCAGCGCGAACGCTCCGCCGACGTGCCATGGGTGAACGAATCCGGCACGGCGTAACCGCGCGATTCCTTCTGCAGGGTATCGTCGCCGACCTGGGCGGCGGCGTTCAGCGCCGCGTCGATGTCGCCGGCCTGCAGCCAGTTCAACTGGGCCTGCGATTTGTTGCCCCAGACGCCGGCGAAACAGTCGGCCTGCAATTCGAGGCGCACCGACGTGCCGCTCGCGCCTTCTGTCGGACGGCCGACCTGCTGCATGACGCCGAGCAGGTCCTGCACGTGGTGGCCGACTTCGTGCGCGATCACGTAGGCACGCGCGAAATCGCCGCTGGCGTGGAAGCGCGTGTCCATTTCCTTGAAGAAATCGAGGTCGAGGTACACCAGTTTGTCGGCGGGGCAGTAGAACGGTCCCATCGCCGCCTGCGCCGCGCCGCAGCCGGACGAGGTCTGGCCGTGGAACAGCACGAGCTTGGGCCGCGTGTATTGCTTGCCCATGGACTGGAAATAAGGATCCCACACGTCCTCGGTGCTGGCGAGAATCGTGGAAACGAATTGGACTTGCGGATCGCTGGCGTCGGCCGCGTGGCGCTGGCCCGGCGCCGGCGCGGACTGCGTCATGTCCGAAGTGCCGCCGCCGCTGAGGAACAGGTTCATGATCAGCGGGCGCGTCTGCGGGAAGATCAGCGCGATGATGACGACGATGATGGTGCCGCCGATGCCGAGGTGGAATCCGCCGAAGCGCATGCCGCCGCCACCGCCGGATCCACCACCGCCGCTGCCATCGTCCTGAACGACGTTGTCGCTTTGCCGACCCTTCTGCCAATCCATACGTCCTCCCGCGCCGCGTGGAAATCCAAGGCGAACACTACTCCGTCGCCGGCGAAACGCGCAAGCGTGAAGTGCGATTGAATCGTCGTGGTGCCGGTGGAGGGCACGGAGGCCGGTTTACGCAATTCGCCACAATTCATGCCAAAGTGGCGCAAAGCCGCATTCTGACGCGGCTCGCAGGGGTGCCCGTTTAACACACCACACCGCATTTGATACACAATACACCGTGCCAACTGTGACGGGAACTGTGCCCAAATGGCGACCTATCGGAAGCGCGGCGGTGGAGTGCAGGCGGTCATTCGGATTGTCGGCCACGAACCCGAATCACGGATGTTCGCAACGCGGACGCAGGCGCGGATGTGGGCCGAGCAGCGCGAGGAAGATTTGCGGCTGGGGCGGCTGGCACCGCATTCTGCGACCGTAGGGGATGCGCTGCGCAGGTATGCGAATGAGGTATCTCCCAAGCGCCGTGGAGCACGCTGGGAGCGTTTGCGGCTCCGGGCAATACGCGAGCATTGGGACAAGGCAAAACTTCCCGTAGCGGCGCTCACAAGCGCCCATGTGGCAGCATGGCGTGACGGTCGATTGAAAGAGGTAGCGCCCGGAACCGTGGCGCGGGAAATGAACCTGCTATCAGCGGTGTTCAC
>DASTAL010000247.1:0-6579 GCA_035712685.1 Rudaea sp.
CAAAGATGGCGCGCATCTCGCCCAGCTTGCCGGCGTTGCCGCTGGCGAGGACCAGATTCATTGAGGCGTGCTTCATGCGCGCCGCTCGATCAAGTCCCAGCGATTGCCGTACAAATCCCTGAACACGACGACGGTGCCGTAAGCCTCAATGCGCGGCGATTCCTCGAATTGCGCGCCGGCCGCGGACAGGCGCGCGTGGTCGCGCGCGAAGTCGTCAGTGTGCAGGAAAAAGCCGACGCGCCCGCCGTGCTGGTTGCCGATCGCGGCGCTTTGCGCGGGTGTCGTTGCGCGCGCCAGCAGCAGGCTGAAATGCACGTTGCCGGCCGGCGCGATGCGCACCCAGCGCTTGCCGTCGCCGTGGTCGTCGTCTTCGAGCAGGATGAAGCCAAGCGCGTCGCGATACCAGGCGATCGCCTCGTCGTAGTCGCGCACGAGCACGGCGATCATCGCCACATGGGAATTCATGCCGACAACGCTTCGCGCTGCTTGTGCAGAAGTTCGCCGATCCCTTTTTGCGCAAGGCCGAGCAGGGCGTCGAGTTCCTGGCGCCGGAAGGCATGGCCCTCGGCGGTGCCCTGCAGTTCGATGAAGCCGCCGCCGTCGTTCATGACCACGTTCATGTCGGTGTCGCAGGCCGAATCCTCGGCGTAGTCGAGGTCGAGCACCGGCAGGCCCTGGTACACGCCGACCGACACTGCCGCAACCGCGCCGTGCAACGGATCGCGCTTGATCTTGTCGCGCGCCTTCAGCCAGTTGATCGCATCGACGAGCGCGACGTAGGCGCCGGTGATCGCCGCCGTGCGCGTGCCGCCGTCGGCCTGCAGCACGTCGCAATCGAGCGTGATCGTGCGTTCGCCGAGTGCGTTGCGGTCAACGCAAGCGCGCAGCGCGCGCCCGATCAGGCGCTGGATTTCCAGCGTCCGGCCGCCCTGCTTGCCGCGCGCGGCCTCGCGCGCGGTACGCTCGCCGGTGGCGCGCAGCAGCATGCCGTATTCGGCCGTGATCCAGCCCTCGCCCTTGCCGCGCAGGAACGGCGGCGCCTTGTCCTCGATGCTGGCCGTGCACAGCACGCGCGTGTCGCCGAACGCAACCAGCACCGAGCCTTCGGCGTGGCGCGTGTAGCGGCGTTCGATCGTGACGGTGCGCAGCTGGTCCGACGCGCGACCGGAGGGGCGCGAACCGGCATTGGTCAAGGCAGCGGCCATGGAAAAATCCCAAAAGAGCGGGCGGGAAGTTTACCATTGCCTGCCAACATGGCCGGGGAGCCATCCATGATCCGCAGCATGACCGCGTTCGCCAGCGCGGAAACTTCAACCCCGTGGGGCGCGCTCGCGTTCGAACTGCGCTCGGTCAACCATCGCTACCTCGAACTCAATCCGCGCCTGCCGGACGAATTGCGCGCGATCGAACCCGGCTTGCGCGAACGTGTTGCCGCGAAACTCACGCGCGGCAAGGTCGATGTAACCCTGCGTTTCCGCCCGAACGACGCCGACGCCTCGCAGCTGCGCGTCAATGACGCGATGCTCGAGCGCCTCGCGCAACTGGCCAAGTCCTTCGACGAGCGTTTCCCTGACCTCGACATCGACTTCACCGGCCTGCTGCAATGGCCCGGGGTGCTGGTGCAGAACGACATCGACCAGGAAGGCCTGCGCAGCGCGGCATTGAAACTGCTCGATCAGGCGCTGGCCGACATGCTCGCGACGCGCGCTCGCGAGGGCGAACGCCTCGGCGTGTTCCTGCGCGAGCGCCTGGACGGGATCGAGAGAATCGTCGCCGACGTGCGCGGCTGGCTGCCACACATCCGCGAAGCGCTGCGTGCCAAACTGCAAGCGCGCCTCGGTGAACTCAAACCCGCCGCCGGTTCGGCGCAACTCGAGCCGGGCCGCATCGAACAGGAGCTGGTGCTCCAGCTCTCGCGCATCGACGTCGACGAGGAACTCGATCGCCTGAGTGCGCACATCGCCGAGGCGCGGCGCGTGCTGGCGCTGCCCGACGCGGTCGGCCGGCGCATGGACTTCCTGATGCAGGAGTTCAATCGCGAAGCGAACACGCTCGGCTCCAAATCCGTCGACGCGCGCACCACCCAGGCCAGCGTCGAATTGAAGGTGCTGATCGAGCAGATGCGCGAGCAGGTGCAGAATATCGAATGAAAACCGGCACCCTGTTCATCGTCGCGGCGCCGTCGGGCGCGGGCAAGACCAGCCTGACGCGAGCGCTGCTCGAAGGCGACCCGAACCTGGTCCTGTCGGTGTCGTACACCTCGCGCGCGCCGCGTCCGAACGAGGTCGACGGCGTGCATTATCATTTCGTGTCGCGCGAAGAATTCGAGTCAATGGTCGCGCGCGACGAATTCTTCGAGCATGCGGTCGTGCACGGCGACTTGAAGGGCACCTCGCGCAAGGTCGTGGAACAGGCGTTGGCCGCGGGCCGCGACGTGCTGCTGGAGATCGACTGGCAGGGCGCGCGCACGGTGCGTGCGCAAATGCCCGACGCGGTCGGGATATTCATCCTGCCGCCGTCGCGTGCCGAACTCGAGCGCCGCCTGCGCACGCGCGCCTCCGACAGCGAAGCGACGATCCAGCGCCGGCTTGCCGACGCGCATGCGGACCTGGCTCACGCGCCGGAATTCGATTACCTCGTCGTCAACGACGATTTTGGCGCGGCGCTGGCGCAGATGCGCGAAATCGTCGCCAGCCGCCGCGAAGGCCACGCTCTGCCGGCGCGGGATCATTCGGCCCTGCTGGCGCGGTTGCTGAACTCGACCTGATTTGCGACAGGTTCGCCGCTATCGCGCGGCGCGGCGCTCGGGTAAGGTAGTCGCTTCCGCCGCTGTCCGATCCGCAATGAACGCTGCCGCCACGCCGCCGCAAGACGACGTTCTCACCCGCGAGCCTTTGATCAGGATCCGCGGATTGTGCACCGTGCTCAACGGCAAGACGATTTTCGATGGCGTGGACCTCGACATTCCGCGCGGCCGCGTCACCGCGGTGATGGGCCCGAGCGGCACCGGCAAGACCACATTGATGCGCCACATCACCGGCCAGCTCAAGCCGGATGCCGGCGAAATTTCCGTGGCCGGCCATAACGTGTGGAAGCTCGGTCGCGAGGCCTTGTTCGAGCTGCGCGAGAGGATCGGCTACCTGTTCCAGAATTCGGCCTTGCTCACGGATTTTTCGGTATTCGAGAACGTGGCATTTCCATTGCGCCAGCACCTCAAATTGCCGGAAGAACTCGTACGCAACATCGTGCTGACCAAGCTGCAGGCGGTCGGCCTGCGCGGCGCGGCCGAGTTGATGCCGAACGAACTGTCCGGCGGCATGATCCGGCGCGTTGCCCTGGCCCGCGCGATCGTGCGCGACCCGATGTTGATCATCTACGACGAGCCCTTCGTCGGCCTTGATCCGATCGCGCTGAACCAGATCGTCAAGCTGATCCGCACGCTCAACGATACCTTGCACGTGACGGCAATCCTTGTTGCGCACGAGTTCTCCGCCGTGCGTCGCGTCGCCGACCACATCCACCTGCTGGCCGGTGGCAAGATCGCCGCGTACGGCACGCCGGACGAGCTGGCGCGCGGCGAAACGCCGTGGACGCGGCAGTTCTTCAGCGGCGAGGCGGACGGACCCGTGCCGTTTCATTATCCAGCGCCGGATTACGCCAAACAGTTGGGATTGTCGGCATGAACGCGCAACGGCGTCCCTCACTCATCGCCTCCGGATTGGCGCAGGTCGGCGCTTGCGGGATTTTCCTGATCCGCATCCTGCGCGCGTTGCCGCTGTCGCTGCGCTACGTGCGCGAGACCGTGCGTCAGGTCTTCTTCGTCGGCGCGATGAGTCTGACCATCATCATGATCTGCGGATTGTTCGTGGGCATGGTGCTGGGCCTGCAGCTCTACCACACGCTGTCGATCTTCGGCGGCACCGCGGCGCTGGGCACTGTCGTCGCGCTGTCGCTGTACCGCGAATTGGGACCCGTAGTCACCGCATTGTTGTTCGCAGGGCGCGCCGGCACTTCGATCACCGCCGAGATCGGACTCATGCGCGCGACCGACCAGCTCGACGCGATGGAAATGATGGCGGTTGATCCGCTCGCCTACGTGGTCGCGCCGCGCTTTCTCGCCGGCGTGATCGCGATGCCGTTGCTGGCCTGCGTGTTCAACGCGCTCGGCATCTTCGGCGCGCATCTGGTCGGCGTGAACTGGCTCGGGCTCGACAGCGGCACGTTCTGGTCGAACATGACCTCCAGCGTGGATGTGTGGACCGACGTGATGAACGGGGTGTGGAAAAGCGCGGTATTCGGCGCGGTGTGCACGCTGATCGCCACATTCCAGGGCTACACCACGCCGCCGACCAGCGAAGGCGTGGCTTATGCGACCACGCGTACGGTGGTGTTTTCCTCGATTGCGACGCTGGCGATCGATTTCGTCATGACTGCCTTTCTCATGTAAGGCAAGGACCTCTTATGGCACAACGACAATCCTTCCAGGTCGGCACCGGGCTGTTCATCTTGCTCGGCTTCGCCGCACTCGCGTATCTCGCCACGCAGACCACGAGCCTGGCGAATTACCGGCAGGGCGCGAGCTACGACATCGTCGCGCGCTTCACCAACATCGGCCAGCTCAAGCTGCGCGCCCCGGTGAAGGTGGCCGGCGTGCGCGTGGGCAGCGTCGATGGCATATCCCTCGAGCCTGACAAGCTCGACGCCAAGGTCACGCTCGCCATCGACGAGCGCTACAAGATCCCCGACGACTCGGCCGCCGCCATATTCACCAGCGGTTTGCTGGGCGACCAGTACGTTGCCCTGCAACCGGGCGGCTCGCCGGACAATTTCAAGAACGGCGACGAGGTCGTGCTGACGCAAAGTTCCATGCAGCTCGAGGAACTGATCGGCAAATACCTGGTCGGAGGCGATGCCGGCAAGTCCGGCGACAAGTCCAAAGATGCCGCCGCGCCCGGCAACAAGAAGGAATAGGAGTCCGCCATGAAAATCGCATGCGTGTTGCTTTGCGTTATCGGCTTGACGGCTTTCGCGTCCGCGCACGCCGATGCGCCAGGCCCCAACCAGGTCGTGCAGGGCATTGTCGATGATCTCGGCAAGACCATGGACGCGCACCGCGCGGAGCTGCAGAACAACCGCGATGAATTGCTCAAGACCATCGATGCCATCGTGCTGCCGCACTTCGACATCGATTACGCCTCGATCCTGGTGCTTGGCCAGAACGCGCGCAGCGCCACGCCGGCGCAGCGCGCGCGCTTCGCCAAGGCCATGTACAACTCGATCACGCACCGCTACGCCGAAGGCCTGCTCAAGTACACCGAAGGCCGCGTCAAGGTGCTGCCGTTCAATGGCCAGCTCAACGACAAACGCACGCTCGTGCGCACCCAGGTCGTGCTCGACGACGGCAAGGTCGTGCCGGTCGACTACGCGTTCCGCAAATCCAGCGACGGCTCATGGAAGGCCTACGACGTGATCATCGAGGGCATTTCCTACGTGACCAACTACCGCAATCAGGTCGCCGCGGAAATCGCCAAGTCCAGCCTCGATGCCCTGATCACGCGGCTCGAATCGCAGGGCGCCGATGCGCTCAAGAGCATGGAGAAGCAAAGCCAGTGAGCGCGCCGTTTTTCGGTCTCGAGGCCGATACGCTCGGTGGCCTGCGCGCGACGGGTTCGATCTCGTTCGCAAACGCACGCCAGGCGCTGGCGCAATTGCCGCCGCCCGCGCATGGCGCTGACTTGAACGTGGATCTGGGCGCGCTCGACGGTGGCGACAGCGCGACCCTGGCCGTGCTCATCGCCTGGAGCGCGGCGGCGCGCCGCGCGGGCGCCGCGCTGCACTACCTGCGCGTGCCGCAAGGCCTGCGCAACCTCGCCAGGCTGTGCGAAGTGGATGGACTGCTCGGATTCGCCTGACGCTGTCGCGGCTTAGTGTTGTGGCGGGGTTCCGCCGCTTTTGTCGGGCTGTTTCTGCTGCTGCTGTTTTTCGTAATGCTCTTGCTCCTGCAGCAGCTTGTCGGCGTCGTCCAGATCGTCGCCACCCTGCAGGGCCTGGATCACGTCCAGCGGCGGCTCGCCGCGATAGATCTGGTACAGGCGGCGCTGGCGGTAAGCGTCCCGGTAGAACACGTAGGGATCGAAAACGCCCTCGAGCAGGCCCTCGGCGTCGATGCCGGTTGAACGCAAGGTAACGAGATAGGCCACGGTTGGCAGGTATTCGGCGTGCAGTTCCTTGTCGTGATTGCGCGCGTAGATGTTCAATGGATCGAAGAAGTAGCCATCCACCGGCAAGCGCCAGACGTCGCGCAGCGTGGTCGATCCGAACAAGGGCAGCACAAGGTAGGGCCCGTCGGGCACGCCCCATTTCGCCAGGGTCACGCCGAAGTCGCTGGGACTGGCCTCGATGCCCATCTCGCTGGCCGGATCGAAGAAACCGAGCACCCCGACGGTGGTGTTGATCGCGAGGCGGCTGGTGGCCTTGGCCGCCTGCGGCAGATTGGCTTGCAATAGATCGTTCGCTATCGTGATCGGCGATTCGATGTTGGCGAAGAAATTGCTGATCATCGTGCGCGAAGTCGGGTTC
>DASTAL010000248.1:0-4062 GCA_035712685.1 Rudaea sp.
GAGCAGCACGAAGGCCACGCCAAGCGCTTGCAGGATGCGCGTGCGGTACTGTGCGACCAGGGTTTCGGATTCGGATTTCAGGTCCAGCAGGCGCACCGCGCCGCCGGTCTGCGCGGCGATGCCGGCGAGCGCGGACGGATCGTGCACGCCGTCGAGCGTGGCCAGCCCATACCATTTGCCACCGCGTTCGACCAGCATCGCGGCAAGTCGCGCGCCGAACGGCGAGCGTTCGAACATTTCCGGCGTGAGCGGCGGCAGTGCGCGCGCGGCCTCCACATCGTCGATGAACGGCGAAAACAGGCCGGGCTGGAACGGCAGATCCTGCAACGCCGCAGCCAGTGCGGCAGCCAGCGTCGCGCGATCCGGCAACCGGGCTTGGCGTGCGCGCTGGGTTTCCAGGCTCGGCAGCCAGCGTGAAGGCAATTCCACGTCATCGACCGCATGCGCGGAAATCCACTGGTCCACTTGTGCAGAAATGCGTTCGGATAATTGCAGCACCGCATCGGCGCTGTCCGCATGCAGCACGAGCAGATAGCGCACGTCCGGTGCGCCGAGTGCAGTGCGCAGTTCGCCTTCGAGCGCGAGTTCGGCCGGCGGCGCTGGCGCGAGCGCGGCGAGATCGTTTTGCCACAGCGGCGCAGGCGCGAGCCACAATGCCAGCAAAGCCAAGGCCAGCGCGATCCACGGCAGCGCACGCGGCTTTGGCATGGCGGCAAGCCGTCGTTGTGCCAGTTGCATCAGCGGTGCGGCAGCGACGTCGCGGAATCGATCCGGCAACAGCGGCGGCAACAGCCAGCGCGTGGCCGCGCCGGCCAGGAGCAGGGCGACGATGGTGAACACGGCGAGTTGCTGCAGGCCAGGCACGCCGGAGACGAGAAACGCGAGGTAGGCGATGCAGGCCGAAACGATGGCCAGGCGCAGCAGCGGCCATACGCCACGCACACCGGCGCTGCTGTCGCTGCCGGCGCGGCGATGGCTGAACACGCGGATCGGATATTCCTGGGCGACGCCGAGCAGGGTGAACCCGAATGCAAGCGTGATGCCGTGCACGCTGCCGAAGACGAGGACGATCGCGGCGAGTCCGGCCAGTGCGCCGCTGGCCAGCGGCAAGGCGACGAGGGCGAGGATGCTCGCGCTGCGATAGGCGAGCAGGAGCAGGATCGCGAATCCCGCCGTGCCGATTGCGCTGAGGCGTTCGGCTTCGGCGCGCGTCGACGCCGCGATCCGCGCGCCAATGTAGCCCGGGCCGCTGATTTCGAGTCGCGCGTTCGCCGCGCCCGGCAACGCGGCGAATGCCGCGCGCACCGCCACGATGGCGTCGGACTGCGCGGCGGTGTCGAGCCCCGGTGCACGCGTCGTCGCGATCAGCAACGCTTCCTCGTGCGACGAAAACCAGACGCCGTCGCGCAACGCCGGTGCGTGGCGCGGCATCCAGCGCTGCGCGAGGACCAGCGTTTCCAGGGTCGGATCGCGCGGCAGGATGTCTTCCAGCGAACTTGCGGCGGGCGAGCCCAGGTCCTGCAGGCGTTCTTCCAGTTGCGCGCGCAGGAACGGCGCATCGAATTGCGCACGATCCAGCGTCGGCGACAACAGGTAGCGATACGGCAGCAGCTTGGCATCGAACCGGGCGAGGGATTCGCTTCCATTCAACGCCTGCGCAAATCGCGTGTCGGCGCGCAGCGCATGCACGAGTCCGCGGCTCAGCGTGGCGAGTTTTTCCGATGGCGCGCCCGAGATCGCCATCAGCAGCAGGCGCGAGGCCGGACCGTCGCCGATTTCGTCCATCAGGACCTTCTGATCCGCATCGCGCGGCGGCGGCATGAAACTGCGCAGATCATTATTGACCACGAGCGTGCGTTGCACCGCGAAAGCGGCGAGCGCCAGCGCAAGCCACCACAGCGCGATGCGGGCGAGGCGGCCGCGTCCGCTCATGGCGCGCGACACAGCGTAGCGAGTGCCGCCGTCGTGGGCAGCTGCGGCAGCTTCGCCGCCGCCAGCGGACCGAGCAGCATCACGCTGGCATCGCCGTTGGCCTGTTGCAAGGTGAAGCAGCGTGGCTCGTTGCCGGCGCCGTCGATGATGAACGCCTTCAGGTGCGCGGACGGCACGGCATCGCGCGGCGTCAGCGTAAGCGTCCAGTCGCCAGCATTGTCCACACGTGAAATGACATACAGCGCCGCCAGCGCGGCCGCGTCGCCGCCGAGCAGGGCGGAAAACCCACCCATCAGCGTCTTGAGTTCCGGCGCGCGCTCCAGATCGAAATGCTTCGTCGTGCGATCCGCGCGCGTCACGGTCACGTTGTCGCCGGATATCGTCGTGGATTCACGATACGGTGCATCCACGCGCTTGCCGAGCTTGTCCGCGCCGCCGTAGTCGAGTTCGCCGCGCAGGACCAGCGGGCGCGTGAGCTGGTGCAGGAAACGCACTTCGGTGTACGCGGTCGATGCCGGCACCGGGCGCTTGAGGCGCGCGATCAGGTCCGCGGCGTCAGGCGTCGGCGCGGCCAGCAGCAACGCCGGCAGGAGAATCCCAAAAGTCATAGAAATTGAACCAGTTGTAAGGATCCAGGCGCACGTAGTATTCCAGACGCGCGGCATAGCGTTGCGTGAGTTCGGCAAGTCGTGCCTGCCGCTCGGCACGCACAATGGGGCCGGCCGCACTGAAATTCTCGAAAAACACCTCGTAACGATTGCGGCCACGGTACAGGCCGAAGGCCAGCACGACAGGCAGCTGCAAAACAGCGGCGATGAGATGCGGCGCGACCGGGAATTGTGCCGGCGTGCCGAAGAATTTCGCCGCGCGCGTCGCCTCGCCCGGCCGCGCGCGGTCGCCGAGCAGGCCGACCAGCGCACCTTGCGCGGCCGCGTCGCGAATCGCGAGAACCGCGTCGGTGCCATCGCCGCCGGCGTCGATGACCATGTCCGCCACGACCGGATTGAGTGCGTGCAGCAACTCGGTCAAGGCCGGCGTCTGGCCGCGATCCATCAGCATGCGCACCTTCAGGTCGGGCCTGGCTTCGGCGAGCACGCGCAACGCCTCGAAGCTGCCGATATGCGCGCCGAGCAGGATCGCACCACGGCCCGGCGCGAGCTGTGCTTCGAGCTGGTCGAGTCCGTGCACGTCGATGGCGAACCCGCGCGTGGATCGCGCCAGCAAGAACACGCGATCGAGGATCGTCGCCGCGTAGCAATGGATGTGCTTGAGCACATCCTGGGTGCGCGCCGGGCGCCCGAGAGCGCGGGTGAGGAAGGCACGCGAGGCACGACGTTCCGGACCGCGACGGAAGTAGAAGTACGCCGTGATCGGATACAACAACGCGCGTGCCACGGGCCGGCCCAGGCGCAAGCCGATGGTACGGATCAGCCACAGCGCAAAGCGGCCCCCGCCCTCGCGGCGTTCGCTCCAATGCGCACTCATGGCGCCAGTTCCAGCGTGCCGCTGGCGATCAATTCTTGCCCCCGCACGATGGAAAATTTCACACCCGCACCGCTGCGCTCGATGCGCAATTCGGCATCCTCGCCAGGGCGCAGCGGGCGCAGGAATTTCACTTGCGGCAATCCCGCCACTTCCGCGTCGAACGCACGCCGCGTCGATGCGGTGACGCGTTCGAGCAGCACGACGCCGGGCACGACGGGCGCGCCGGGAAAATGCCCGGGCAGCGCCGGATGCGATGCGGCAATGTGGAAAGGTTCGCAAATCGAGTCGGTCATGACGCGCGTTCGGCCAGCAGGGCCGGCCAATGCCGGATCAGCGCGGCAAGAAAAGCGAACAAGCCCCGGCGCGGCGCCTGCGGCAGCAGGTGCGGGCGCAGGAAAAATTCGCCCAGAAAAAGTCCGGCGACGGCCAGCGGCAGGACGAACCACCCGAACGTGCGCGGCGACGGCAGCCACCCTGCGCCCGCGAGAATTCCGTGCGCATGCAAAGCGAGTAGTGCGGCGCCGGCGGCCAACGCGAATTGCCACGCGGCCCAGACCTCGGTGAGCCGGCGCGCATAGGCCGCGACGGCGGGATCGTCCAGCCACTGCTCACCATCGATGGCAGCAATGGCGCGCCCGATCAGCG
>DASTAL010000249.1:0-5588 GCA_035712685.1 Rudaea sp.
GCATGCAGCACCATCTGCGGGGTCGAACCGTTGAACAAGCGCCGCGCCATGTCGGTGAGGTAACGCTTTTGCGTGCGCTGCTTGTTGATCGCCGCGCGATACACGTGCGCGCGCTGCGAATCGTCGCGTTCGACCAGGCCCTTGGCGTGCATGATCTGCATGAGCTTGAGCGCCGTGGTGTAGCCGGCGCCGTCATCGGCATAAAGCGCATCGTGCACTTCGCGCACGGTGGAGGGGCCGCGATCCCATAGCACGCGAAGGATCTCCAACTCGGCCGCTGTCGGCCAGTGCGGTTCGGGACTGTGCCTTGGGGTCATGTGCCGGCCTCCGCCGCGCGTGGTGCCGTCATTCTACAGCTCATCCACCGCCGCCCTTCAGCTGTGGGGTGCTCTCCCTGCGCTCCAGGTCATGCCGGGTGTTTTCGCGCTGCCGCATGATTTCCGCATAGGTGTGGCAGGTGGTGATCGGACGGTGCGAACCCACCGGCGCGACATGCTCGCAAACCAGGCGGTTGTTGTCGTTGTGGTCGAGGATGCCGTTGATCTCCTCTTGCGCGTTGAACAAAGCCACCTTGTCCGACGGGTCCAAATCCGCCGCATTTGTGTGTTCGGCGAGCAATTTCTGCATGTCGCCCAGGCGTGCTTCCACGCGCGATTTGTCCGTGGCCGAGATGTAGCCGTATTTGCCGCCCGGCTGCATTTCCTTGCGGATTTGCGCCGAGTCCTGCTCGAACGAGTTCAGGTTCTGCGCGACCAGCGGCTTGGCGGCGGCCGGCGCCGCATGCGCGGCGGGAACCAAAGCAGCCCAAGGCGCCAGGGCCAATGCGGCGGCAAGCATCGTGAGACGGTTCATTGCGGTTTCCTGTTTGAGTACGAGATGTACGTTTTTTATCGTACATAGCAGGAATACTACTGTCAACGATGATTTTCGTAGATCGTCCGGCACGATCAAACCTTGCGCATCCGGCGTTTGCGCACGCGCCGTGCCAGGTACTCGATCACCTCGCCGGCCACGTCCACGCCGGTGGCGGCTTCGATGCCCTCCAGCCCTGGCGAGGAATTGACTTCCAATACGAGCGGCCCGCGTCGCGAACGCAGCAGATCCACGCCGGCCACGTTCAGGCCCATCGTGCGCGCCGCGCGCAGGGCGGTGTCGACTTCGCTTTGGCTCAGCTTCACCGGCGTCGCCGAACCGCCACGATGCAGGTTGGAACGGAACTCCCCGGCACGCGCCTGCCGGCGCATCGACGCAACCACTTTCCCGCCCACCACGAAGCAGCGGATGTCGGCGCCGCGCGCCTCGCGGATGAATTCCTGCACGAGGAAATTCGCGTACAAACCGCGGAACGCCTCGATCATGCCTTGCGAGGCCGAGCGTTTTTCCGCGAGCAGCACGCCATTGCCCTGCGCGCCTTCGTTGAGCTTGATGACGTGCGGCGGTTCGCCGAGCATGGCCAAAAGGTCCGCCGTATCGTCGGGAAAATCGCCGAACACGGTCGTGGGCAGGCCGATATTCTCGCGCGCCAGCATCTGCAGGCAGCGCAGCTTGTCGCGCGCGCGCAGGATCGCGTCCGAGGAATTGGGCGTGTACACGCCCATCATCTCGAACTGGCGCAGCACCGCCGTGCCGTAGAACGTGATCGAGGCGCCGACGCGCGGAATCACCGCGTCGTAGTCGGCTAGCGCGCGCCCCTTGTAGTGCACCGCGAAATCGCCCGGCGCAATGCGCATGTAACAGCGCAGGGGATCGAGTACGCGCACGCGATGACCGCGCGTGCGCGCCGCCTCGACCAAGCGCGCCGTCGAATACAGTTTGGTGTTGCGCGAGAGGATGGCGATCTTCATGCGCGGGTGCCCCGCTTGCGGCGACCGCACACCCACGACAGGTCCGGGTCGACGCGGAAGCGCCCGCGCAGCGCCGTGCGTCCGAGCAGCATCGGAAACAACATGCCGCCGCGGTCGCTGAGGTTGATATCCGCTTCGATGCGTTCGCTGCCCAGCACGATCGCACCACGGATGAACCAGCGCTCGGTGGAATTCCCACCGGAATCGGTCACCGCGCGGCGCGCCAATGCCGGCGCCTCGCATTGCACCGTGCGCGCGCTGCGGCGACGCGGCGCGACCGCGAAGCGCAGCCACAGCCTGCCCTCGCGCTGGAAGGTTTCCAGCGCGGTCACATGCAGCGAGGACGATCGCGCACCGGTGTCGATCTTGGCCTTGATCGCCGCCAGCCCGAGTTGCGGAAGGGACACCCATTCGCGCCAGCCGATGAGTAGCGGTTCTTGCATGACGCGAGTCCGGATGATTGGAGCGGGTGAAGGGAATCGAACCCTCGTCAGTAGCTTGGGAAGCTACAGCTCTGCCATTGAGCTACACCCGCGCCGGGACGCTACTGTACGAACCGGCGCCGCAACGGGCAAGCGCCGCGGTTCACGCCACCTGAATGGTCGCTAATAAACAATGTGTGCGCGTCGCCGGGGAAGGCGGCCATTCAGCTTCACCGCGCAAAGATTTGTGGCGTACAGTACGCCTTCCGGGGGACCGTTCGGCAATCCACCGCACACCGGCAGGTTTTTCAACCACCGTGTAACGCACCAAGGAGCGTTGCCATGTTCAGACTCTCACGACTTGCTGTCTTTCTGGCCGGTTTCGGCCTTGCCTTCGCCGCATTGGCGCAAGACAACGGCACGCCGGTCGATCCGCCCGGCCGCGTCGCCCGGCTTTCCTACATGCAGGGCGACGTCAGCTTCGTGCCTGCCGGCGAGAACGACTGGGTGCAGGCGCAACTGAACCGGCCGCTGATCACCGGCGACAAGCTGTGGACCGATCGCGGTTCGCGCGCGACGCTGGAAGTCGGCGCCGCCGCCGTACGCATGGACCAGAGCACGAGTTTCGATTTCCTCAACCTCACCGACGACGCCGCGCAGATGGAACTCACGCAAGGCACGCTGAACTTGCGCGTGCGCCGGCTGTACGACGGCCAGAGCTACGAGATCGACACGCCGACGCTGGCCTTCGTGGTCAATCGCGTCGGCGAATTCCGCATCGACGTCGAGCCCGACGGCCAATCCACCATCGTCACCGTGCTCAACGGCGGCGGCGACGTGTACGGCGAAGGCGGCGCGCGTTTCGCCGTCGAGGAAGGCCAGTCGGTGACGTTCCGCGATGCGCAGCTGCGCGACTACCAGGTCAACGACCTGCCGCGTCCGGACGCGTTCGACGATTTCTGCCACGAGCGCGACACGCGCTGGGACAATTCGTCCTCGCGCCGCTACGTCTCCGAAGACGTGATCGGCTACCAGGACCTGGATAGTTACGGCTCGTGGAACGAAGTGCCCGAATACGGCAACGTCTGGTATCCGACGTCCGTCGCCGTGGGCTGGTCGCCTTATCACTACGGCCACTGGGGCTGGGTCGGTGCCTACGGCTGGACCTGGATCGACGATGCGCCGTGGGGCTTCGCGCCGTTCCATTACGGGCGCTGGGCCTACATCGGCGGACGCTGGGGCTGGTGCCCGGGCCCGATCGCGGTGCGCCCGGTCTATGCGCCGGCGCTGGTCGCCTTCATCGGCGGCCGCGGCGGGTTCGGCGTCAGCGTCTCGGTGGGCGGACCGATCGGCTGGTTCCCGCTCGGTTTCCGCGATGTGTACATCCCGCCGTACCGCGTCAGCCGCAATTACTTCACACGGGTTAACGTGAGCAACACGGTGATCAACAACACCGTGATCAACAACTACTACGGCAACTATTCGCGTGGCAATGTCGATTACGCGCGCATCAATTACGCCAACCGCAACATCAACGGCGCGGTCACAGCCGTACCGGCGGCAGCCTTCGTCGGTGCGCGTCCGGTTGCGGGTGCCGCAATTGCGGTCAACCGCACCACGTTCGCGAATGCGCGCGTTTCCGGCTTCGCTGCGCTCGCGCCGACCCGGGCCAGCCTGGCGCGGCCAGTCGCGGCGCGCGCGGTACCGGCCGCGGCGGTGATCAACCGTCCGATCGTGGCCGCAACGCGACCGCCCGAGCGGGTCGCCCCGTTCGCGCAACGCCAAGCCGTGCTGGACAAGAACCCGGGCCGGCCGTTGAACGAGCGTGAGCTGCGCAATACGGCGGTCGTCGCGGGTGCGGTGGCCGGTGGCGCGGCCGCAGCGCATGCGATCGCGACGCGTCCGAACGTGCGCGTCGTCACCGAACATGGTGCGCCGACGCGCACTGCCGCTCCGGCGCTGCCGGCGCGCGCGGCGGCGACGCCTGCAACCCGCCCCGGCCAGCCCGTGCGTGAATCCGCGCGTCCGCTCGCGCCGGTGGAACGCGCGGCGCCGACCGTCAATCGGAACGTACCGGCCGTGCAACGCACCGCACCAGCCGCTGCGACCGATCAGCCCAAGCGCCTGGATTCGTCGCGCTTCGCGCATCCGCAGGGCAATGTCGTGCCGCCGGCGCAGCCGCTCCGCACGACGCCGAACCGCGAAGTCGAGCGCAAGGTTCCTGCCGTCAAGCCCCCGCCGAAGGACGAGAAGCAGGATCACGGCAACTTCCGCGGCAATGTTCCGGCGACGACCAGCCGTGGCAACCCGCCGGGAGCGTCGACGAACCGCCCGGAATACCGTGCGCCGGAGCGTAACGTACAGGAAAATCGCGTGCCGCAGCGCAACGTGCAGGAGTACCAGGCGCCGCAACGCAGCGTGCAGGAAAATCGCGTGCCGCAGCGAAACGTGCAGGAATACCACCCGCCCGTGCAGAACCAGCAGCAATACCGCGCGCCGGAACGCAAGGTGCAGGAATACCATCCGCCCGTGCAGAACCAGCAGCAATACCAGCAGCGCCCGGCGCCAACCGTGCAACGCAATGCGCCAGCGCCGCGTCAGGCGCCGCCGGAACGCAAGAAGGATGACAAGAACGACAAGGACGGCCATCACTGAATTGTCCTAGGTTCGATATCGGCGCCCGGCATGTCCGGGCGCCGTTTTTTCCGGCATTGGAATTTCGCCGTGGCGACGGAACGACTAAACTAGCGCGATGAACACGATCGTCTTGAATGGACAGTCCCGCACCTGCGCTCCCGGTCGCACGCTGTGCGACCTGCTCAGCGAAGCCGGCTACGCACAAGGTCGCGTGGCCGTCGAAGTGAACCGCGAGATCGTTCCGAAAAGCGAGCACGCGCGACGCGAAATCCGCGATGGCGACCGCATTGAAATCGTCCATGCTCTGGGTGGAGGTTGATCGTTGAACGCGCTATTACAAACAGCAACTGCGGTCGACGATCCCCTCATCATCGCCGGCCGCGCCTACCGTTCGCGCTTGCTCACCGGCACCGGCAAGTTCAAGGATCTGGAAGAAACCCGCCGCGCCACCGAGGCGGCCGCGGCGCAAATCGTCACCGTCGCGATCCGGCGCACGAACATAGGGCAAAACCGCAGCGAGCCGAACTTGCTCGACGTGCTGTCACCGCAAAAGTATACAATTTTGCCGAATACTGCCGGTTGCTACACCGCCGACGATGCCGTACGCACCTGCCGTCTCGCGCGTGAACTGCTCGATGGGCACGCGCTGGTCAAGCTCGAAGTCCTCGGCGATCAGAAGACACTT
>DASTAL010000250.1:0-15323 GCA_035712685.1 Rudaea sp.
GACGAAGTCGATTCGATCTGGTACGACAGCCAACGCAACCTCGTGGCACGCGGCGTGATCCCGGCGCCACGACCGATAGCGCGCAACCCGCGACCGTTTCCGGGCGGCTTTGCGCCGGACCCGGCCGGCTGACCGGACTGCCAAATCCTTCACACGCGTTTATCGCACGATGGGAATAGACTGGCGGCTCTTGTGCCGCGACAGGAGCCGCCATGAAAGCCCGAATCGGTTTTTGGATCGCCGCGAATCTGATCCTTGCTTCCGGACCGGCGTTGTCTCAGGCCCCTACTCGTGCCGTTGCCGAGTTGGGGCAGCCGCCGGTATTCATCCCCGGCAAGACCCAGCAGCTACCACTACCGTGGCCGCAACCGAACGCGGCCAGTGTCATTAGCGTCAACCCACTCAACCGCTATCAGGTAAGTTTGTTGTATCGCAATCAATACGTAGCGCAGAGCGTGGTAACGAACGGCTGGGTCGGCAGCATCTCGCCATGCAATGCCGGCAGTACCGCGCAAGCGTTCCAGGACGCGACGATCAACCGCGTCAACTTGTATCGCGCCCTGGCCGGGTTACCCGGCAACATAAGTGAGTTCGGTGGCACGGATCAGGCCGACGACCAGCAAGCCGCCTTGATGTTCGTCGCCAATGGGCAGCTGAGCCACTCGCCACCGAACACTTGGACTTGCTACACGGCAGCCGGCGCGACCGGGGCCGGGAATTCAAATATCGCACTGGGGATGGGAGCGGGGTTCAATTTCAACGGACCCACAGCTATCGACGGATACATGGACGACAACGGCAACGTGAGCGTCGGCCATCGGCGTTGGATTCTCTACCCGCCGCAGACACAGATGGCCGATGGCGACGTCGATTCGACAGCATCATCGAACAACAATTCATCGGATGCCCTTTGGGTGTTAGGGCCTTGGGGGACGCGCCCATCCACGCCCAATGGAGAGCCTTGGCCCCCGAACGGTTACATTCCGTGGCAATTGCTTCCGTCCAGTTCTACGTACTGGTCGCTTTCGCTGCAGAACGCGAATTTCAGCAGCGCCAGCGTGGCGATGACACGCAATGGCGTACCGCTGGCAGTTGCGGTCCAGACGCTCGTAAGCAACGGGCAACCCAGCGGCGGCTTCGAGGGCGACAACACGATCGTCTGGATACCCACCGGTGCAACGTATACGCAACCTGCCCAAGACGTTGTCTACGCGATCACCGTTTCCGGCATTACGGGCAATAGCGGTGCCACCGGCGTACCCAGCAGCGTGAGCTACACGGTCAAGGTGATCGATCCGTACGATGCCATTTTCGCCAACGGCTTCGAGTAGCGCCTACTCCCGCATCAGCGTCGACTTGCCGAACAGGCTTTCGACCAGGTCCACGGCGAGCTTGCCGGTCTGGTTGCGCTCGTCCAGCGCGGGATTGAGTTCGACGATGTCGAGCGAACCGAGGCGGCCGGTGTCCGCGATCATCTCCATGACGAGCTGCGCCTCGCGATAGTTCGGCCCGCCGGGCACGGTGGTGCCGACGCCGGGGGCGATGTCCGGGTCGAGGAAATCCACGTCGAAGCTGACATGCAGGTGCGTGTTCGCATCCATGCCGGCGAGCGCGGCTTCCATCGTGCGGCGCATGCCGACCTCGTCGATGTAGCGCATGTCGTACACGGTCAGGCCCTGGTCGTGGACGAGGCGCTTTTCGCCGGAATCCACGGAACGGATGCCGATCTGGCGGATGCAGGCGGGATCGATCGCCGGCGCGGCGCCGCCCAGTTCGGTCAATTCGCGCGGGCCGAGTCCGCACAGGCAGGCCACCGGCATGCCGTGGATGTTGCCCGACGGTGTGATCTGCGAGGTGTTGAAATCGGCATGCGCATCCAGCCACAGCACGCGCAGCGTCTTGCCTTCCTTGCGGCAATGGTTGGCGACCGCGGTGATCGAGCCGATGCCCAGGCTGTGGTCGCCGCCGAGCAGGATCGGCAGGCGCTTGCGCTCCAGTTCGCCCGCGACCGCGCGCATGACCTCGCGGTTCCACTCCGTGACCTGGATCAGGTGGCGATAGCCGGCGCTCGGCGGCAGCCACGGATTGAGCGGACCGAACAGGTTGCCGCGGTCGGCGACGTCGAGGCCGCGCGCGATCAGCGCCTCGGCGATGCCGGCCACGCGCAGCGCTTCGGGGCCCATGCTGGCGCCGCGGTCGCCGGCGCCGATGTCGGTGGGCGCGCCGATCAGGGATACGGGTGAAAAATGTCGCATAATATATTTTTCCGCATGTCGCGGCAGGACCAGCGCCTGCGCTCCGGCATAGGATAACGGCAGCCGTCGCGCGGCGCACCTGCATCCGACGCCGGCGCGCGCTACACTCGGCGTTCCCGCCGTCGTGCGCGGCGCATCCCCAGCGAAGGCAAGGAGAATCCCATGAGCGGACTCGTCGACAACGTGCTGTCCAACCTCGGCCCCGACCAGATCGGCGCGATCGCGGCCAAGCTCGGCGTCGATCCGGCGCAGGCGCGCGATGCGATCGAACACGCGGTGCCGCTGATCGTCGGCGGCATGGCACAAAACGCGAGCACGGCGCAAGGCGCGGACGCGCTGAACAATGCGCTCGGCGCGCATGGCGGCGATCTGTCGAACATCCTCGGCAGCGTTCTCGGCGGTGGCTCGGGCTCCGGCATGGGCGGCGCGATCCTCGGCCACATCTTCGGCGGCAACCAGCATGCGGCGAATCAAGGCCTCGGACAGGCCACCGGTTTGGGCGGGCAAAACGCCGGCCAGCTCATGGCCATTCTCGCGCCACTGGTGATGGGCGCACTGGCCAATCACGCGCAGGGTCAGGGCGTGGGTGCCGGCGGACTCGGCGGATTGCTCGCGCAGGAAGTCCAGCAAGTGCAGCAGCAAGGCGGCAGCGCGGGTGGACTGCTCAATTCCGTGCTGGGCAACAGCGGCGGACTGGCCGGCATCCTGCAAAGCGCGGGCGGGCTGCTCGGCGCGTTCACCAAGCGCTGAAACCTTGCGCCCGGTCACGGCGCGGTCTTCGACGATCAGGCATGATGGCGCAATGCGGGGAATCCTCTCAGCACTGCTGTGCCTGGTCGCCGGCGCGTGCCTTTGCAATGGCGCGCGCGCGAACGTGTTCGTCGTGAACGTGGGTGGCCCGGCCGGACTCGCGTTCGCGCCGCAGACGCTGACCATCGCTCCCGGCGATACCGTCGTTTTCGTCAACAAGGGCGGCTTCCACAACGTTGTCGCCGACGACAGTTCCTTCACCTGCTCCGCCGGCTGCAAGGGCGATGGCAAAGGCAATACGGGCGCGCCGAGCAATGCCAACTGGACATTCAACCTGACATTCCCGAATCCGGGCGTGATCGGCTATTACTGCGTGATCCACGGAGCGCCGGGGCAAGGCATGTTCGGCACCATCCTCGTGCAGGCGCCGCAACCACCGCCCGCATCGACTTCGGTCGCACCTTCGATCGGTGCGGGATTCGCCGTCCTGCTCGGCGCCGCATTGCTCCTGTTCGGAGCCATCCGCCTGCGCCGCCGCGCGTGAACCTCAGCCCATGAAGCCGAGGTAATTGGCCGCGTTCGAGAAGTTGGCAAGATTCGGAAAGACCAGAGCGATATCGCTCGGACTCAGGCCGAACCACTGCGCCAACGTCGCCGCGTACTGATCCACCGACGTGGTCGGAATGATGCGTCCGATGCCGTCGCCAGAATCGTTCTGATTGAGCGGAACGCCATTGATATCCGTGGACGCCGGGTTGGTGAGGCTCGGCATCACCACGCCGAAGTTCGTCGCCGCGCTGAAACCACAACCATTGCCGTAGAACTTCTTGCCCTGCACCGCGCCGCCGATGACGAACTGATGAGAGCCCCACCCGTGGTCGGTGCCGCCGTTGTTGCTGGTCATGGTGCGGCCGAAGTCCGAACAGGTGAACGCCGTCGCCTTGCTCGCCAGGCCGACGCTGTTCAAGGCGTTGTAGAAGCCGGCCAGCGAACGCGACAACAGCGACAGCACGCCCGGATTGCCGGGCGAGCCGTGGGTGGCCAACTCGTCGTTGTGCGAGTCGTAGCCGCCGGTGGTGACGAAGAAGATCTGTCGAGTGATGCCGGTATTGCCCTGGTTAGCGGCCCAAATCAGCTGGGCAACGGTCTGCAACTGAACATCCAGGTCGTAGCCGGTCGACAAGGCCGCGGGAAACTGGTCGTTTGCGCTGAATGCCGGCGCACCATTGATCGCCGCATTGATGAGGCTCGCCGTCGCGATCGAGTGATTCATGGTGTTGGCGATCGTGCGCTCCAGCACGTTCGCCTGCGTCCCGGCAGCCTGCATGTTGCAAAATGCCTGTGCCAGGCCGGAATCGTAGGCATTCGCCGCGCCGGCGCAGTTCACCGGGCCGCCGTTGCTCTGCAGGAGATCGAGCGTGGACGCGCTGTTGGCGCCCATGACGTAACCATTGACATCCTGCCCGCGC
This sequence comes from Rudaea sp., assembly GCA_035712685.1. GTDB lineage: Bacteria > Pseudomonadota > Gammaproteobacteria > Xanthomonadales > Rhodanobacteraceae > Rudaea. The sequence goes on from DASTAL010000250.1 coordinate 4,475, forward strand.
ATGAAGGCATCCTGGCCGCCCAAGCCCGTGATCACCGGGGCATTGGAACTGTTCGCGCTGGCGACGAGATCCGCGATGCGTCCGCCCCAACCCGTCACCGGCTGGTTGCTCGGCGGCGAAGCCTGCCAGTAGGCCTCCTGATCGGAATGCGAGTACAACTGTGGCGGTAGCGCCGGATTGCCGTTGAGGTATTGCGATTGCGTCACCGGCGCGACCAGCGTGCCCACGTTGGCGACGATCGCGGCCTGGCCGGCATTGAATACCGACGCGAAATCCGCACTTACGTTCGAGGCGGAAATCGTCTGCGGCGCCATCGCCGGATTGAGCGCGTAGGTGTTTCCGTCGCCCGGGCTGCCGGCGCCGCTCGCCGGCGCGTTGAGCACGGTGTTCGTCATCAGGCTGCGATTCAAGGCAAGGGCCGGGCGCACACCGTTGCTGCCGTAAAACGCGTTGAACGCCGTTGTGCTGTACGGCACCACCGTGTTGAAGCTGTCGTTCCCGCCATACAGGAAGACGCACACCAATGCCTTGTAATCGCTGAACGAATAATTCGCGCGCACGGCGGCCTGCAGCAACTGCAGGTTGCCGAGCGCGGAGTAGGCACTGGCGCCGCCGAGCGCAGCGCAAATCGTCTGTTTGATGAACTTGCGGCGATCGGGGCGCATGGTTTTCCCTACTTCTGTATCAGGTATTCGGGCGAGGTCAGGATCAGGTACAAGGCACGATAGATGCGCTGCAGGCGCCAGTCCGATCCAGTGGGATAGGCCCAACTCGAGTCGATGGTGTCGAGGTAGCTCTTGAGCTGGTTGGCCATGTACGGCGACATCTGGCCGGACATGAAACGCGCGTTGTAGGCGGCAATCAGGCGATCGGACGGATCGGCCGGCCCGCCGCTGCCGCTGCCCGCCAACGCCACGTCCTGCGCGTGATTGATCTTCACGTCGCCGAACGGGTCGAAGCCGTTGTCCTGCGGATTTTCATCGCAGGTATCGGTCGTATCCAGGTTGTAGGCGAAATTCGCGTAGGAATTGTTCGAGCTGGCGATGACACTGTCGGTCTGGATCTGGAATTCGGGGCCGAACAGCCCAGCCGCCGTCATTTCGCCCGGCGGGACGAATCCGGGCTTGAAGAAATTGAACACGGTCAGCGCATCGAGCGATGCCTGGCTGAAGCCGATGCCATAGGTGGTCGTCTGGCCGGTCGACCACGCGGTGCCGTAGCCCGCATAGCGGTAGGGCTGGTTGGCATAATTGGTCGGGTACTGGTAGCCGTTCGTACCCGGCGTACCGACCGCGGCGATGTTCGCACCGCACGTATGCACCGCATGCATCGCGCGCCAGTAATGCGTGACCGTCAGCAGCGGTTCGCGCAGCTTGCCGTAGGTCGTCGGATTCGAGAACTCGCCGTAACGCGCCTCTGGATCGAGCAGGATCGCCTGCACGACGGCCTGCAACTGGCTTGAACTGGCCCGGTTGTCGTTGAAAACCTTGGCCACGCGCGCGACATACGCCGGACTCGGATTGCTCGTCACCAGGCGCATGATCAGCTGCCTGGACACGAACGGCGCGACGTTCGGATGGTTGTAGATGTTGTCCAGCGCGAAGGCCAAGTCGCTGGACGGCGTGCCACCCGGCCCGAGCATGCCGGGCGAGGTTTCTCCGCTGCTCATCGCCGCACCGGTGTAGTTCAGCAGTTGCTTGTGCGCAATGTCGTCCGGCAGGTTGGTGCCGTTGTCGTGGTAGGACGCGAATCCGGCCATCGGGTGCATGAAATTGTCCGCGTACGGTGGCTGGCCGGCACCGCCGTAATCGGGGCCGCAATTCGGAAAATCGCCGGGATTGGTGTTCTCGTCGCAGTCGTACCAGGTGAAGCCGGTGAAGACGTGGGCGAAGTTGGTGATCGTGCCCTGCGTGTAAGTGGGAATCGGCTTGCCGCTGCCGTCGAGCTGCACCGTGCCGTCGGGATTGAGCATGACAAGGCCGATGCTGAACAGCTGGTTGATCTCGCGCGCGTAGTTTTCGTCCGGATGGATGTTCATCGCCGAATTGGCGCGCGGGTTGCCCATCATGTTCAGGTACACGCCCATCGCCGGGCTGAGCGTGACGTCGTTGAGCAGGGTGCGGTAATTGCCAAACGCATCGCGGACCAGGATGTCGTAGTACCAGGCCAGGCCCTGTGGAAAACCGTCGAGCAACGGATTCTGGTCCGACACGACCAGGATTTCGCTCAGCGCGAATGCCACGCGCTGGCGCAACTGATCGGTATGGTTGTAGGCGGAGTTGCTAGGAAACTGCGGGTCCTTGCCGCCGAGCGCGCCGAGAAACCACGCCTCCTGCCGGTTGTCCTGGCCAACCTGCTCCTTGAGCACGTTCGCGACCCAATTCAGGTACGCCGAATTCGTCTTGCCCGGCAGATCGGTGATCGCATACGTGGGCGTCGCCGCGAACTGTTGCGTCAGCCAGGCCTGGTAACCGATCGAACGCAGATTCGCGATGTCGGCGTCGGTCGGCCCGAACGTGGCCTGGGCGAGGAAGCGGGAAGCATCGCCAGCACTGATGTTCGCCGTGCCGGCAGTATTCAGGCCGTTGTAGCCGTCGTGGAAAATGGGGTCGGGAAAATGGCTGAGCTGCGCTTGCCCGACTGCGGCGGTCGCGAATCCCAGCGCGCAGATCGTGGCAATCAATCGCACGGCGCCGAACCGGATGGCAGCAACCTTCAATCGCATCGCGACGCTCCCCGCTAGGTCGCGGTACGCTATCAAATTCGCGTTTATCGATTGATGACGATGCGCACAATCGATTTGTGCGCGCGGTCGCAATCGAAAGCTCCGGTGCTCGCGCGCGCCACGCCGACCCGATTGGTCGAAATCGGTTCGAACGGATAACATTGAACGCGCACTCGCCGCCCGATTGTCGGCGGGACTCCCGTTGCAAGTCGGGTCAGCGCGCAGGAGAAAGGTTTTGACGTCCGAAGCGAGCGGCGACGCGGTACGCTGGATCTTGTTCGACAAGGTCGAGATCGATCTGACCGGACGGCGCCTGTTTGTCGATGGCCGGCTAAGTCCGCTCGAGCCCAAGGCGTTCGCGGTGCTCGCCCTGCTCGCGCGGCAACCCGGGCGGGCATTGACGCGCGACGAGATCCTCGACGCGGTGTGGGGGCATCGGCACGTCACCCCCGGCGTGCTCAACCGCATCGTCACCTTGCTGCGTCGGGCGCTTGGCGAAACGGCGGATCGCAAGCAGTACCTGCACACGCTGTACGGCATCGGCTACCGCTTCGATGCGCCGGTTCGTTTCAGCGCACGGCGCGCGTCGGAAGAACCCGGCGACGCGACGCCACACGCCGCGTCCGAACCAGCGGCCGTGCCGGAGATCGTCGAAACCGCCGAGCCGCCGAGTACGCCGGCGTCGCCGCGCCGGTTCGCCCACGCGGTGCTCGCGCTGTCCCTGATTGCCGTGCTCGCCGTCGCCGGCTGGGCGCTGCGGCAGCGTGCATCGTCCGCCGGCAGCGCGCCGCTGGCGGCGACGGAACAAGGCATCGCCGTGCTGCCCTTGGTCAATGCCAACGGCGATGCGAGCCAGCAATTCTTCGCCGACGGGATTTCCGAAAACCTCATCAACACGCTGTCGCAGTACGAAGGCCTGAAGGTGATCGGCCGTGGTCCGTCGTTCCGCTTTCGCGACAGCAAGGAAGACGCCCGAGCCATCGGCGCCAAGCTCGGCGTCGCCCACCTGATCGAGGGCAGCGTGCAACGCGACGGCGACGACGTGCGCATCGGCATCGAACTGATCCGCAGCGCCGACGGCAGCACGGTGTGGACGCGGCGCTTCGACAAGCCCTACACGGACCTGTTCGCGCTGCAGGACGAAGTCGCGCTGGCAGTGGCCGGCGCACTGCAGGTCAAGCTCATGCACGCCATGCCCGGCGCGGTCGACACCGGGCTGCCAACCAGCAGCAACCTTGCCGCCTACGAGGCCTATTTGCATGGCACGTACTACATGAACAGCGGACGCTGGCGCGATGCGGACAAGGCGATCGACTATTTCGCCCAAGCCGCGCGGATCGATCCGGCTTATGCGCAGGCCTGGTCATGGTTGGGATTCATGCGCACGCTGCGTGCGCGCAACCAGCTCAGCGGCGACGCTGCGCGCACAGCGTACGCACAGGCGCGCGAGGACATCGAAACCGCGCTTCGGTTGCAGCCGAACTTCGGCCAGGCGCACGCCATTCGCGCGAACCTGCTCAGCACGGCCGACCACGACTGGAACGGCGCGCTCGCCGAATTCCGCGTCGCTCTGGTACTGGTGTCGGAGACCGATCCCACGCACGGTGCGATCAGTCGCCTGTTGTCCACCCTGGGCCGCGTCCGCGAGGCCATCGCCGAGCGCCGCAAATACATCGACGGCGATCCGCTGGCCGGGTTCGCGCGCGTGTATCTGGCCGAATTGCTGGCGTGCCAGGGCCGCCTGGCGGAAGCGCACTCCAGCCTGCGCGATGCGGCTGCGGTCGATCCGGACCAGCGCGATGCGTACGCCAGCGGGCGCGCTTACCTGGCCATCCTTCGCGGCGACGCGATCGCGGCGCGCCAGGAAGCCGAAGCGATGACGCCAGGCCGTTGGCAGGACCGCATGCTCGCGCTGGCCCATCAGGTCGGTACCGACCCCGCGCGCGCCGACGCGGCGTTGCGCCGCCTCCTGGAAGCCGATGGCCAGGTCACGGGCGATGCCTATGCCATCGCCCGCGCCTACGCATTGCGCGGCGACGCGGACAAAGCGTTCGAATGGCTGCAACGCGACTGGGAACGCGGTGGCAGCGGCGTGCATTTCGCACTATTCGATCCGTTGTTGCTGCGCTTTCGCGACGATCCGCGCTTCGCCGCGTACTGCACGCAGGCCGGCCTGCCGCCACCGTCGCAAAGCGAGGCGCTGAGCCTAGACCAGATTCGTGCCAGGTTGGCTTTGCAAAGTTGAGTGGGAATCGTTGCGCGGGCTCCCGCATTGCGTGCGCCCGCGCATTACTCGCCTCGCCAGTCCTATTCGAAGCCATCGGTGAAGACGAGTTCGTTGTTGACGATCACGGTGTAATCCTCGGCCTGGCCGCCGCTGCCGAGGTTGCCACAGGCGAAAATAGCGGGAATGTTGAAGTTGTAGCTCCCCGACGCAACGACACGCATGCGCGTTGCGCCGTTCGAGGCCGACCGTGGAATGTCGATGGATCCTTGCCACTCGATCGTGCGACCCAGGCCGGACCCATAGATCGTCGGCGAAACATGGGCTTCGCCCGCCTCGTCGAAATCGCCATCCTGGTTCCAGTCGAAATACACGGCGATCAGGGTGCTCGGGTTCGCCATTTCGTCGTACCACGTCCGCGCCGCGACCCGGATCGATTCGCTTGCGCCAGCGTTCGCCGCACCCAGGACCGACGTGAAATCTTCCAACTCCGGACTGTTGTTGTAAGCGGGATCGCTGTCATTGGCGATACCGGCAAACTGCACGCGGGAAATCGGCGAAACGCCCTGGGCGCCCCAACCGCAGTACGGTGCCGGAAAGGTACCGACGGCCGGGATGGCGTCGGCATCGTTCGGATTGCTGCCGAAGGCGGCGGCAAGTACGCAGGCGACGACTCGAAATCGAAGAAAATTCATGATCGTGTCTCCCTCAGAGCAAGCCGATTCGATCGCGGCGTGAACGCGGTCGTGAAACGCGCGTCCACGAAAGCGCATCGGCCTAGTCTTGCTGGTTGCCGAATCCACCCAGGCACAGGCCGACGAACCAGGCGCACGCCAGCACCAACACGGCAAGCAAGGCGAGCAACGGCATGGACAAGGCCGGCGCAGGCGTCAGTGCCGCGGGAGCCGCGATCAGCGCGCGAGTCGCCACGAACACGTCGCCCGGATCCGCCGCATCGACCTTGCGGCCGAAATACAACCGCGTGCCATCCGCCGACAGCGAGGAACGGGTTTCCGATCCGGCCGTGTTGATGTTCGAGTTGGCGATGAGCTGCGGAGCGGACCACGGCGCATCGACGCTGGCACGCGTGGCAACGTAGATATCCATGTTGCCGCCGCGGTTCGAACTGAACACGATTTCCAGGCCATCCTTGCGCACGTTTGGCATGCGGTCGTCGGACGCGGTGGACAGCTCCGCCACGCGCGCACCTGCCTGCACGGTTCCGTCGACAAGGACCTGGCTCATGTAGATGTCCTGTCCCTGGCTATCCGGATAACCGTCGCTGGAGAAGAACAGGAATTTTCCGGCGGATGTCGTCACCATCGAAGGGCTGAATTCCGCGCCCGGGGTGTTCGGCCCGTTCGGATAGCAGCCCAGGTTCACCGGCGACGACCAGTTGTGCGAGGCGTCTTCCGTGCTCGCGAAGATGTCGCCGGCCGACGGCCCGCCGGTCGGCGGTGGCGGCGGCGTGTCGCCGGGATAGCAGTCGTCGGCCGTCTGTTGCGAACTGACGAACAGCAAGCCGTGGTTGGTCAGCGGCGTCGGGCAATAATCGAACTCGGGCGTGTTGACCGGCGCACCGAGGTTCTCGGCCGCGCCCCAACTCGATTGCACCGAAGCGCGCAGCGCACGCCAGATGTCCTGCTTGCCTTGTGCGGCCGGGTCCGTGCGATTGGACGCAAAATACAGCGACAAGCCATCCGGGGCTTCGATCGGGCAACCCTCGGCGGCGGCGGTGTTGATCGCGGTGACCGACTGAGGGTCGCCCCAGGGGCCGAAGTTCTGCGCATCGGCATTGCCGATGCCGGCCGCGAGCAGGGCGATGATGGATATGACGTACCGCAATGCATGGTTCATGGGCGTTTCCTCGTGTCGTGTGTGGTCGTGCCGTGCGGCTCGATCGCGCCCCCGTTTTCGCTGGCCTTGCCGCACCCCCAGCGTCGCGCATGGCTTCCGCAAGGTCTTGATGCAGATGGCAGGAAAGCTTGGGGAATGCTTGGGGCGCCCACCCTCACTCGAATCCATTGGCGAAGACGCGATCCACCTCGGCCACGTCGAACCGGCGCGAGAACTCGACCCAGCCCTGGGAAGCATTCGCGTTGCCGCTACTCGTGCGCCCGCGCACACGCAGGAAGAATGCCCCCGACGACGGCGCCGGGAACGACCCGGCCCAGCCGCCGGCCAAGCGGCCCATCGTCCCGACCGTGGCGTAGGTCGTGCCATCGGTCGAGATCGACAGTTCGGGCGGCAGGGCCAGCTCCGGCCCGGCACCGGTGCGGCGCCAGGTCGCGATGGTTCCGCTGATCGTCAAGGTTTGCGCGGTGGTGTCGGGCAGGCTCAGGCGCGCGAAGAAATTGCGCGACCCGCCGCCGATCGTGGTGAAGCCGCCGCCGACGAGGACGCGGCCATCCGCCTGCACGGCCAGTGCGGAGACGTAATTGTTCACGCTCGCGTCGAAGGCGGCATCGAGTACGCCGGTCGCGCTCAGCCGTGCGAGATTCGCGACGTTGCCGCCAGCGATGCCGCTGAACGAGCCGCCGGCGAGGATGCGTCCGTCGGCAAGCACGGCGATGCTGTTCACGCTGCCATTGGGGCCGGCGCCGCCTTGCACCACGTTGGCGACGAACGCAGCATCCGGCGCGCCGGTACTGGGGCCAAGTCGCGCGAGGCCGCGTCGCGTGATGCCGCCCATGTCGCCGAAGCTGGAGAACTGGCCGCCGGCGAGAATAAAACCATCCGGCAGCGGCACCAGCGCGAAGACCGCATAGTTCGCGTTCGGGTTGAAGGCCGAATCCAGGCTGCCATCGGTTTTCAGGCGGGCGATATGATTGCGTGGCGTGGCGCTGGCAAGCGGGCCCATGCCGGTGAAATTGCCTCCGACCAGGATGCGGCCGTCCGCCTGCACGGCAATGCAATACACGTCGGAATTGGGATTGGGATCGAAGCCAGCGTCGAGGCTGCCGTCGGCATTCAGTCGCGCCAGATGGTTGCGCGCCGCGCCGGCGATGTGCGTGAACGTGCCGCCGACGAGGATCTGCCCGTTGGCCTGCACGGCGATGGCGTAGACGTCGCCGTCCGGCGCCGGATTGAAGGCGCTGTCGAGCGCGCCACTCGCGGTGACGCGGGCGAGACGTTGTCGCGTGACTCCGCCGACCGTGCCGAACAGGCCGCCGATAAGCACTTTGCCATCGGCCTGTACGGCGAGCGCCTTCACGGTGAGGTCCACGTCGGGGTTGAACGCGTCGAGGCTGCCGTCGCCATTGAAGCGCGCAAGGTTGTTGCGGCCGGAAAAGTTGGCGCCCACCAGCAGGCGACCGTCGGCCTGCACGGCGATGGCATAAGGTGGTGTTTGCGCCGCCGCCGCGAAGCCGGTGTCTAGACTGCCGTCGGCAGCGAAGCGCGCGATGCGGTTGCGTGCAGCCGCGCCGCCCTTCAGCGTGGTGAAACTGCCGGCGGCGACCACGCCGCCGTCGGACAATGCGGCCAGGTTCAATACATCGCCGTTCGCGTTCGGGTCGAGGGTGGCATCGATGGCGCCGCCTATGGTGAGGCGCGCGGCACGGTTGCGCGCGGCGCCGGCGATCTGCGAGAACTGGCCGGCGAGAAGGATGCGACCGTCGGGTTGTACCGCGATATCGGTCACGTTGCCGTTCGCGCTCGGGTTGAATCCGGTATCCAGATTGCCGTTGGCGTCCAGGCGGGCGACGCGGTTGCGCGCAGTGCCGCCGACGTTGGTGAACGCGCCAGCGATCAGGATGCGGCCGTCCGCCTGCAGCGCGACACCGTACACCGATCCATTCGTCACCGGGAATATGCCCGCGTAGCTGCCATCGTTCGCGCGCACGCGACCGATGCCGGAAGTGCCGGCGATCAGGATGTCACCGTCCGGCTGCACGGCAATGTCGTACACGCGCGTGCCGGGCGTGGGGTCGGCACTCACGCTGAATCGGCCGTCGACGCTACCGTCCGTATTCAGCCGGGCGATGCGGTACTGCGCTTGCGCCGCAATGCTGACGAAATCACCACCGACGAGGATGCAGCCATCGGCCTGCAGGGCAATCGCGCGCACCGCCGCATCGGCGCCGGCGTCGAACGTCGTGTCCACGCTGCCGTCGGCATGCAAGCGCGCCAGGTAGTTGCGGGAGGATGCACCGACCTGCGTGAACGTGCCGCCGATCAGGATGTCACCGTTGGCTTGCACGGCGATCGCATACACGACGCCGTTCTGAAGATGTGCGTCGAAACTGCCATCGAGGCTGCCGTCGGCATTCAACCGCGCCACGCCGCGGCGCGTGCCGTTGGCGATGTGCGTGAAAGAACCACCGACCAGCAGCTTGCCGTCGGTTTGCGCAACCACGGCCGATACGGTGTTGTCGGCGTTGGGGTCGAATCCAGCGTCAAGCACCTGCGCCGACACGGGCGTGGCGAACAGCCCCAGCGCGAGCAAGCTCGCGCAGACCCGCGCAACTGTGCGGGCAAGACCCGGCAAGCCCATGGCGATTCCCCGTCAATGGCGCCGGCGATTCCGGCACGGCGATCCTCGCGTGGTCGCGCGCGCGGAGTCTTTAGGGCAAGCGCAGGAAAGCTTGGGAAATGCTTGGGACGAGCGCCCGGAATGGTGCCGGCAGCAGGAATCGAACCCGCGACCTACTGATTACAAATCAGTTGCTCTACCAACTGAGCTATGCCGGCGCGCAGGCCATTTTCGCACGAATCCGCACGCGGGTCAGAAGCACGTCACCGATTGCTGGTGCAGGTCGAGCTGGGGATTGACATGGTTGCGCCAGTCCACCGGATGCGCGTTGTTCTGGGCGAAGTCCACCCAGTACACCGGCAGGTCCTCCGTGCGCGCGATCAGTTGCGGCGCGAAGCCGAGCGCGGAGATCTCGTTCAGGCGCTTCTGCGCATTCGCCTGTTCGTGGAACAGGCCGAGCGAAATCGTGTTCTGCTGGTCGCCGGCGGTGACGACGTAGTAGTCGCGCACGCCCTTGGACGACAACGCTCGCGCCAGCGCCAGCGCCTTTTCGCGGCTCGGCTGTGCCGGCAGGAACACCCAGAATCCGCGCGTCTCGGTGGTGTGCGCGTCGCGGTACTGGATGCGCGGCACCAGCGGCGTGAGCGAATTGAGCGCGGCGCGCATGTCGGCCTGGGTCGGGAACGGGCCGATGCTCACGCAGGTCTCGTTGCGCAGGTCGGCGGCGGCTTCGGGGGCACTCGCCAGTTCCGCGGCGCTCGCTTCACTGCCGCGGTCGCGCTCGGACAACAGCACGAGTTCGGCCACCCCCGGATCGGTCGGCGCGAACGCGCGCGCCTGCGGCTGCGGGGCGAGAAACAACCACGCCGTCACGCCGATATTCAGCGCCAGCAACAGCAGGAACAACAGTCGGACGAACATCACGATTCCAACGGCAGCGCATTCGCCGCCTCGCCGCACGCGATTCTAGCCGACGCCACGGCCCGCGCGCTCAAGCGCCGGCATCGCCAAGCCGCGCCAGGCCGCGCAGCACGAGCTCGGCATCGATGCGATGCGGCGCATCGAGCCATGGCGAAAGCCGAGGCGCTCCGCCCCCGGTCAGGATCAGCGCGGGCGCCGAGTCCAATCGACGAGCGGCTTGGGCGAGGAAGCGCCCGATCAAGGCCGCCGCGGACAGCCAGGTCCCGGACTCGATTGCATCGGCGCTGTTGTCCGCGATTTCCACGACGCGGCCGGCGGGCACCGCGGCCAGACGCGCGGTGCCGCCGCGCAGGGCGTCCTGCGCCAGCTGCGGACCGGCGGCGATGAGCCCACCCAGGTGCACGCCGTCGCCGGCGAGCGCGTCCAGGGTCAGGGCCGTGCCGCAACCAGCGATCACGACCGCACTTTGCGTCTGCGCATGCGCGGCGATCAAGCCGAGAAACCG
>DASTAL010000251.1:0-1904 GCA_035712685.1 Rudaea sp.
ATGCGCACCTTCATCGAATCGCTCGCCCTGCCGGCGGATGCGAAGAAACGCCTGCTTGCACTGACCCCGGCGACTTACACGGGATTGGCGACCAGACTGGCCGCACAAATCTGACGAGCCGCCGAGCGGATCGCTCCGCCCGGCGCTTTCCACTGGGGGCTTACGCAGCGGCCTTGTGCTTGATCAACCCTTCCGCACGCAGCGCGGCATCGGCCGCCGGACGCGCGGCGACGCGCTTTTGGAACGCCTGCAGGTTCGGGAACGCGGACAGGTCCAGCTTCACGAAGTCGGCCCAACGCGTGACGGTGAACAGGTAGGCGTCGGCCACGGTGAAGTGTTCACCCAGCAGCCACGGCTGCTTCGCCAGGATCTTTTCGATGAAGTCATAGCGCTTGTGCAGGTAGGTCTTGCGCTCGGTTTGCGTGGCCTCCGGCGTGGCGTCGCTGAACAGCGGGCTGTAGCTCTTGTGGATTTCGCTGGTGATGTAGTTGAGCATCTCCTGCAGGCGCGCGCGCGCCAGCGTGCCGTTCGCGGGAGCGAGCGTGGTGCTGCCCTTCTGGTCAGCCAGATACTGCACGATCGCCGGACCTTCGGTCAGCACCTCGCCGTCGTCCAGTTCCAGCGCCGGCACGTAGCCCTTGGGATTGATCTGCCAGAAATCGCCGCCGGTTTCGGTGCGCTTGGCCTTGGTGTCCACTTTTACCAAGGTCAGCGGCAGGCCGAGTTCGTGCGCGACGATGTGCGGGGAAAGCGAGCAGGCGCCGGGGGAATAATAAAGTTTCATGGCTTCCATCCTTTTTTGATTGGGGGAATTCGCGCCAGCAGACTGGCGACGTGGTGTATCCTATCACTATCTAGTTACTATTTGATACCATATATCCGTGGATTACTGATAGAATGTGGTAACCGGGCGGTTACCCGCTCACTCCGTCATAACCGAGAACTGACATGGGACTCCCTCTGCGCAAGAGCAAAGTGCTACCGCCGCCGCAGTGTCCATTGACCCTTTGCATGGACTTGCTGCGCGGCGCCTGGGCGCCAAACGTGATCTGGTACCTGCGCGGCGGTGCGCGCCGTTTCGGCGAGTTGCGCCACGACATCCCGCGCATCTCCGCGCGCGTGCTCAGTGCACGCCTGCGCGAGCTGGAAGCGCGCGGCATGATCGTGCGCCGCCTGCTCGACACCTCGCCACCCTCGGCCGAATACGAATTGACCGAACTCGGCCATGAGCTGCTGCCGGCGCTCGACGCCATCGTCAAGGTCGGCACCCGGCTCAAGCACGATGCGGAGCCGAAGCGGCGGCTGGCCGCATGACACACGCCATCGAGGTGCGCGGCACGCCGAGGCAGCCGCTCGGCATGCCGGCAGCGCGTTTCCTGCGCGAGTTCTGGCAAAAGCGGCCACTGCTGGTCCGCGGCGGGTTTCCACATGTCCGCAAGGCGATATCGCCCGACGACCTGGCCGGTCTCGCCTGCGAGGAAGTCGCGCTGGCGCGGATCGTGATCCACGAGCCGAAGCGCGATCGCTGGACGCTGCGCCACGGCCCATTCTCCGAGCCTGTTTTTGCCAAACTCCCGAAACGCAACTGGACCCTGCTGGTGCAGGACGTCGACAAGTGGGACATGGACGTGGCGGCACTGCTCGGCGCGTTCGCCTTTGTCCCGAGCTGGCGCGTGGACGATGTGATGGTGAGCTACGCGACCGATGGCGGCGGAGTCGGCGCGCATGTCGACCAGTACGATGTCTTCCTCGTCCAGGGTGCAGGCCAACGGCGCTGGCGCATCAGTACTGACCCGATCGCACCTGTCGACTTCCGCGCCGACACCGAACTGAAGCTGCTGCGCGAATTCGTGCCCACGCACGACTGGATTCTCGATCCCGGCGATGCGCTGTACCTGCCGCCC
>DASTAL010000252.1:0-4490 GCA_035712685.1 Rudaea sp.
GGCGGCAAAGCTGTCGGGCGAATTGCCCTGGAACGACAACTCGTTGATCTGGCCGCGAGCGCGGGCCAGGTCGTCGATGGACAAGTAATAACGCTGCACCGACATGAAATCTCCTCGATCGGCCTGCAAGTCTAGCAGAGCCGCGCGCGTGCAGGCCCGTGACTTTTGCCCCTGCCGGCGCGCGCCGGCGGACGCTAGAATCCGCCACCTTTCGTCCGCTGGAAGATGCCCATGTCCCAACGCCGCCTGCAGCTTGCCGCCGCTGTCGTGCTTTGCGCGTCGACGCCATTCGCGTTCGCCGCTACCAAGTTGCTGCGCTTTCCCGATGTCTGCGGCGATCGCGTCGTGTTCACCTACGCGGGCGACCTGTGGACCGCTTCGACGCAGGGTGGCACCGCGACGCGCTTGACCGCGGGTCCGGGCCTGGAACAATCGGCGCGCTTCTCGCCGGACTGCAAGACGATCGCATTCACCGGCGAATACGGCGGCGACGACCAGGTCTACACGATTCCTGCCTACGGCGGCGAGCCGAAGCAGCTCACGTTCTATCCGTCCAAGGGTCCGCTGCCGCAGCGCTGGGGATTCGACAGCCAGGTCTACGGCTGGACGCCGGACGGCAAGTCGGTGCTGTTCCGCTCGTACCAGGACTCGACCAGCGAGTCGAATCCGCACCTGTACACGGTGCCGGTCGAAGGCGGCGAACCGGTCATGCTGCCGATGCCGACCGCCGGCGTCGGCCGCTACTCGCCCGATGGTTCGCAAATCGTCTACTCGCCGAAGTTCCGCGACTTCCGCACCTGGAACCGTTACGTCGGCGGCTGGGCGCAGGATTTGTACATCTACGACTTTGCCGCGAAGTCGGCGAAGAACATCACGAACGACCCGAATACCGACCGCGACCCGGTGTGGATCGGGAACGGCATCTACTTCCTCGCCGACCGCGGCGAGCACTTGAACCTGTATCGCTACGATACGGCGAGCGGCGAGACGAAGCAGCTCACCGACTACAAGGGCCAGGACGCCCGCTGGGCGAGCGGCGACGGCAAGGGCCAGATCGCATTCGAGGTCGACGGCGTGCTGCACGTCTACGATACCCATGCGAACACGGACAAGGCGCTCGACATCACCGTGCCCAGCGACCTCGTGCGCACGCGCGCGCAAGAGGTCAGCGTCAAGGATCACGTCGAGGATTTCAGCCTCAGCGCGAACGGCAAGCGTGCGGTGTTCACCGCGCGCGGCGAGCTGTTCAGCGTGCCGCTCAAGGACGGCATCACGCTCGACCTCACGCACTCGCCCGGCGTGCACGAGCGCGAGGCGAACTGGTCGCACGACGGCAAGCACGTCGCCTACGTCTCCGACGAAGGCGGCGAAGAGGCGGTCTGGGTGCGCGATGCGGACGGCGGCAATGCGAAGAAGCTCACCACGCAAACCATCCGCCGCCTGTACGCACCGCGCTGGTCGCCGGACGGCGCGCACATCGCCTTCGTCGACAGCGACAACAACCTGCGCATCGTCCCGGCCAACGGCGGTTCCGCGCCCGTCGTCGCGCACGATCCGTCGATTTCCCGCCGCGATTACGCCTGGTCGCCGGGCGGCCACTACCTTGCCTACACCCTGACCGACAAGGACACCCAGCAATCGCAGCTTTACGTGCGCGACATCGCCGCCGGCAAGGACGTGCACTTGGGTCAGCCGCGCTTCGATGCCTATGGCCCGGCGTTCTCCCCCGACGGCAAGTACCTGTACTACCTCGGCGACCGCGAGTGGACGCCGCAGCTGTCGGGCATCGAATGGGATTTCGCCGCGAACCGCGACACCGGCATCTTCGCGCTCGCATTGCGCAAGGACGTCGAGAATCCGTTCGCGCCGCGCAACGACAGCGCCTCCGCAGGTGAGAAGAAAGGCGATGCCGGCAAGAAGGACACCGACAAGGGCAAGGAAAAGGACAAGGCGAAATCGCCGGCGCAGGTCAACGACCGCATCGATTTCGACGGTCTCGACCAGCGCGTCGTGCGCGCGCCGATCGAGCCGGACAACATCGCCGGCATCGCGATCACGAAGAAGGCCATCCTCTACGTCGTCGGCGACGCGCCGTACTACGGCCGCGAAGGCGCGTTCAAGACCAAGCTCGTGAGCTGGTCGTTCGAGGAGCGCAAGAGCAGCGACGTGTTCGCGGGCGTCGGCGATCTGTCGATCTCCGACGATGGCGGCACCGCGCTGGTCAAGAGCGACGGCGGCTACAAGTGGATCGACCTCAACGCCGGCAAGCCCGAGGCCAAGGACGTCAAGACCGACGGCCTGTTCGCGCTCGTCGATCCGAAGGCCGAATATGCCGAAATCTTCGGCGAAGTGTGGCGTCGCTACCGCGACTACTACTACGCCAGGAACATGCACGGCTACGACTGGAACGCGATCCGCGCCAAGTACGAGCCGATGCTGGCGTGGGTCGGCGACCGCACCGACCTCAACTATGTGCTTGGCCAGATGGTCGCGGAACTGTCGAGCGGGCACGCCTACGTCAGCGGCGGCGACATCGGCCTGCCGAAGAAACCGCATGTCGGTCTCATTGGCGCGCGCTTCGCTCTCGATGCGGCGAGCGGCCAATACCGCATCGCCAAGATCATGCAGGGCCAGAACGACGAGGAGCGTTATCGCTCACCGCTCACCGAGGTCGGTATCGACGTCAAGCAAGGCGACTACGTCGTCGCGATCAACGGCCAGCCGCTGGCCGCGCACGACAACCCGTACCGCCTGCTGCGCACCGCGCCGGGGCAGCTCGTGCAGCTCACCGTCAACGCCAAGCCCGGCAGCGCCGGCGCGCGCACGGTGCTGGTAAAACCCATCGACGACGAGCTGCCGCTCAACTATCTCGCCTGGGTCGAGCACAATCGCGCGTATGTCGCCAAGGCCAGCGACGGCGAAATCGGCTACGTGCACATCCCCGACATGGGCGCCGACGGCATCCGCGAGTTCATCAAGAACTATTACCCGCAACTGCGCAAGCAAGGTCTCGTCGTCGACGTGCGCGACAACGGCGGCGGCAACGTCTCGGCGATGATCATCGAGCGCCTGTCGCGCCAATTGCTCGGCCTGGACTACGCGCGCGGCATCGATTTCACCGGCACCTACCCGCAGCAGACCTTCGTCGGCCACCTCGTCGCGCTGTGCAACGGCACGACCGCATCCGACGGCGACATCTTTTCGTACATGTTCAAGCAGGCCAAGCTCGGCCCGCTGATCGGCGTGCGTACCTGGGGCGGCGTGGTCGGCATTACCGACTGGGGCCCGGTCATCGACGGCGGCCACGTCAACGTGCCCGAATTCGCCAGCGCGAACACGCAAGGGCAGTACGTCGTCGAAGGCCACGGCGTCGATCCCGACATCGTCGTCGAGCAGAACGTCTCGGCGCAGCTGGCGGGCAAGGACCCCCAGCTCGACCGCGGCATCGAGGAACTCAAGAAGGCGATCGCGGCCAAGCCGTTCGCGTTCCCGCCGCGCCCGGCCGATCCAGTCAAGGCGCCGGCGGATATGCGCCCGAAGCAATAGCGCGCGCCGCATCGCGCAGATGCATTGCCAGCGCGCGCGGATCGGGCGCGCTGGCGTGCGGCAACACGCCCAGGCACGGCGCGGGCAGCAGCGCGCGCAGCGTGGCGAGGTTTTCCTCGACGCAATCCATCTGCGGATCGATGCGGTTGCCGATCCAGCCGGCGAGATCGCCGCCGTCCGCGACGATCGCGCGCGCGGAAAGCTGGGCGTGATTCAGGCATCCCAGGCGCAGGCCGACGACGAGGATTACCGGCAGGCGCAGCGCGCGCACGAGATCGGCCTGCATCAGGGTGTCGGACAAGGGAACCATCCAGCCGCCCACACCTTCAACCACGACAAAAGCGGAATTTGTGGACAATGCCGCAAATGCGGCATTGATCGGATCGAGACGGATATCCACGCCCGAATGTTTCGCCGCCAGATGCGGCGCGATTGCCTCGGGCAGGGCGACCGGATTGACCAGCACGTAATCCGGCGCGCCGTCGCCGTGCGCGATCAGCAGTTCGGCGTCCTCGTTGCGCAAACCCTGCGGCGTTTGCCGGCAGCCGCTGGCGACGGGTTTCATCCCCACAGCGCGATGCGTGTTGGCGTTCAACGCGGCAAGCAATGTGGCCGACACCACGGACTTGCCGATGCCGGTGTCGGTGCCGGTAATGAAGACGCCTGATCGATTTCGAGCCTGTGCGTTCACGCCGCGCAGGATAATTCGCTGCGCCGATATCCGCCACACGCTAGAATGCCGGCATGTTCACCGCTTCCGCCATCCGCGCCGACAGCAAGCCGGCGCTTTACAGCGAACTCGCCGAACAGGCGCGCGGCTTGCTGCACGGCGAGCGCGACCGCATCGCGAATGCGGCGAATTTCGCCGCGCTCGTGTATCACGCGCTGCCCGACCTGAATTGGGCCGGATTCTATTTCCACGACGGCACCGAACTCGTGGTCGG
>DASTAL010000253.1:0-1559 GCA_035712685.1 Rudaea sp.
GCGCTGGCCTTGCGCTGCTGCGCCTGCTGTTCGAGCTCGTCGAGCAATCCCACGGATGGGCCCCTTGGCGCCGCGCCGGAACGCGCGGCCTGCATGGCGTTTAACTTAATTCCAACGGCGCGCGCATGCAAGCTCGGCGAGCCGCGAAAGGTGATCGGACGTGACGCCGATCGCAGATTTTTGATTTGCCGCGGGGTTAATGGCATTCTGGCGCCGCGATTTTAACCATCCTAATTGCGAGAGTCGTAAATGGCCATCGAATTGAAAAACCTCAACAAGAAACAACTCGCGGAATTGATCGCGCGCGCCGCATCGCGCAGTCGCGAACTGGACGTCGCGGAACTGGACAAAGTCCGCGCCGACGTGCGCGCTTACGCCAAGACGAAAGGCTATACCATCGAGCAATTGTTCGGCGGGCGCGGGCGCAAGGCCAAGCGCAGCAAGGCCGCGCCGAAATACCGCAACCCGGCCGACCCGTCGCTGACCTGGTCCGGCCGCGGCAAGCGTCCGCGCTGGTTCCATGCGGCGTTGAAAACGGGCAAGCGCGAAAAGGACCTTTTGATCTGACCGCGAATCAATTCGCGAAAAATGCCGGCTTTTTGCCGGCATTTTCATTGGCGTCACAAACTGCGTCGGGGGGCCACGAGCAAATCCCCGAACAACAATCCGGCAACCAGCGCGACCAGAATCGCGACCAGGGTAAAACCGACGTCCAGGCCCAGGGTCACGTCGCGCTCGAACATCAACGACAAGGTGCGGAAACCCACGCTGCCCGGCACCAGCAGGATGATGCCCGGTTCGCGCACCAGCGCGCCGGGGCGATGCGCCAGGCGCGCGTACAGGTTGCTCGCCGCGCCGATGGCAAGCCCGGCCAGGAACACGCCGAAATCCGGCGTGAAGGCCGAGCTGGCGTAATAGGCGACGATATAACCGAGCGCCGCCGACGCCATGACCAGCGGGTAGTCGCGACGTGCGGCCTGGAACAGGACGGCAAAGGAAAAGCAGCCGAATCCCAGAGCCACCCATTCGGCCCAACCCGGAACCGGCGGTGCCGGCCCGGCGAGCGGCAACCAATGCAGTGCCTTGCATAGCTCAGAAGCCGCCAGCGTGCCGAAGGCGAGCTTGAGCAGGCTCATCATCGCGCCGGCCAGGCGCGCTACACCCGAGGCCAAGTGCTGGGTCGACAGCTCGCGCACCGCCGTGGTCAAACTCAATCCCGGGAGCAACACGATCAATGCCGCCAGCACCACCGTCTTGACGTTGAGCGGCACCAGCCATGCACCGGCGGCGGTGGCGATCAGGGTCGCGAGCATGGCGGAGATCGCCTCGAAACTCGCGCCCAGGCGCGGCCTGCCCTCGCTCGCCAACGCGATCGCACCGATCAGGACGCCGATGACACCGGCGACGGCGACGTCGGCCCAGGCCGCGTGCAGGATCGCCGCGACCGCCGCCGCCGCGATGCCGTAACTGCCCGCCGTGAAAACGCGATTGCGCACGTTGCGCCGGCGATGGATCGCGCGCAGCAGGCGCGAACCCTCGGCGATATCCAGCGTGCCGGC
>DASTAL010000254.1:0-2487 GCA_035712685.1 Rudaea sp.
GCGTTTCAACAATCACTTCCAGCTCAGCCTCGACGCGTTGAACCTGCTCGATTCCACGTACTACTCGTATTACGGCACGCACGACATGCTGTCGGGCAAGTACAAGAACGGCACGGAATACATGCTGACCCTGCACATGAAACTCTGAACCACGATTGCGGCTCTCCAACCGGTTGCGGGCCCGGAGCAATCCCGGCCCGCTTTTTTTTGGCATCATGAAAAGGCCATGCGCGCGATAATCTGCATCCTCACGCTGTTGTGCCTGTCCGCCTGCCAGCCGACCCGGCCGGTGCAGCAGGCGCCCATGCCCGCGCTGATTCCGCTCCCGGTCGACGTGGCCGTCGAACCGGGGACGTTCACGCTGCACGACGGCGACGCCATCTCCGTTCACGGCAATGCCGCCGCCGGGATCGCGAGGAACTTTTCCGATCTGATCGCGCGCACACGCGGCCTGCGCCTGCGCGTGGTGGATGCGCGCGATGCTGCCATCCAATTCGTCGTCGATCCGCACTTGGCCGTCGCAGGCGCTGCCACGCCCGCGGCCCGCGACGAGGCTTATGAACTGCGCATCGACCCGCGGACGATTCGCATCTCTGCCCGCACCGAACATGGCCTGTTCAACGGCAGCATGACGCTGTGGCAGTGGCTGACGGCGGACACGTCCAAAACGCAGGTCATCGCCGTTCCCTGCGTGCAAATCGCAGACTACCCGCGCTTCGCCTGGCGCGGGCTGATGCTCGATTCGGCGCGGCATTTCCAGCCACCCGAGTTCGTGGAGAAATTCATCGACGAGATGTCACGGCACAAGCTCGACGTGCTGCACTGGCACCTGACCGATGACCAGGGCTGGCGCATCCAGATCGAAAAGTATCCGGAACTCACATCCATCGGCGCCTGGCGCACGCCGGCATCGCTGCACGGCGATGTGCCGCGTTACGGCGGCTTCTACACGCAGGACCAAATCCGCGCGATCGTGCGCTACGCGGCGCAACGCCAGGTCACGATCGTGCCGGAAATCGAGATGCCGGGGCATGCGCAGGCGGCGATTGCGGCGTATCCGCAATTCGGCGTTACCGGCAGACGTCCGCCGGTTTCGCCAGACTGGGGCGTGCACACGTATCTGTACAACGTCGACGATGCGACGTTTTCCTTCCTCGAGGACGTGCTGGGCGAGGTGATGGATCTGTTCCCCGGCAGGTACATCCACATCGGCGGCGACGAGGCGGCCAAGGACCAGTGGCAGGCGTCGGCGCAGGTGCGGCAGCGCATGCAGGAACTCGGTATCGCGGATGCGAACGCGCTGCAAGGCTACTTCACCGCGCGCATCGGCAACTTCCTCGCCGCGCACGGACGCCGCCTGATCGGCTGGGACGAGATCCTCGAAGGCGGCGTGCCGGCAGATGCGACCGTAATGTCGTGGCAGGGCGAGGCCGGCGGCATCGCCGCGGCGCGAGCGGGCCACGACGTGGTGATGGCGCCATCGCCGCTGATGTACTTCGATCATGTGCAGAGCGCGCGGCACAACGAACCGCCGGGCCGGCCCGATATCGTCTCCCTGCATGACGTCTACGCCTACGAACCCGTGCCGCATGCACTGGATGCGGCGCAGGCCCGGCATGTGCTCGGCGCGCAGGCGAACTTGTGGACGGAATACATGGACACGCCGCAGCGGGTCGAGCATGCCGCGTTTCCGCGCGCCGCCGCGCTGGCCGAAGCGTTGTGGTCGCCGGACTCGCGCCGGGACTGGCCGGGATTCCTCGCGCGCCTGCCGCAACAGTTCGCACGCTACCGCCGCTTCGGCATTGCGTATGCCGACAGCGTGTTCGCGCCCCACGTTGATGCAGCTGCCGCAACGGCACAGCTGAGAATGAACAGCGACGAGTTGGGTTCGTGCAATCCCGGCGGCGGACTGCCGTTGCGTCTGCCGGGTCCCGCGTTCGGCGGCGGCGAAGCGGTGTATCGGGTGGACATTTTCGATCCGTGCTGGATTTATCCGGGCGTCGATCTCGCGCGCGTGCGCGAAGTCGATATCGTCGCGGCCCAGCGTCCCTACAACTTCCAGCTGTGGCACGACGCCGACAAGGTCGTGTTGCGCAAGCCGGCGTCGCCCGGCGGCGATCTGCGCGTCTATCGCGATTCGTGCAAGGGCGAAGCGCTGGCCTCGATCCCGCTTGCCGGGACGGCCGGCGTGGACGGCGTCGCGAATCTGCGCGCCGTCCTGCCACCGCGCAGCGGCACGCACGATCTGTGTTTCACGTTCGATCGCGCCACGCCCAGCCCGCTGTGGATGATCGATACCGTGCGCCTGTCGCCTCGGCCAAACTGAGATTCCGGCATCACGATCCCCCTTTGACGTGGATCAACCCGATGCCCGCCGCTCGGAAAGATAATGCAGCGTGCTTGCCCATAGGTCATTGCCGGTGGGCATTCGTTCCGGATCCCCAGCGCGGCAAAAGTGGAGAATCGACATGAAAGTGCTGTTTGCGA
>DASTAL010000255.1:0-6306 GCA_035712685.1 Rudaea sp.
AGCGCGTGGGCCAGCAACAATTCCGCTTCGCCGCGCGCATCGTCGCCGGGCAACGCGGCCTGCGCCTCGGCGAGCAGGCCGCGTACCGTACTCTCCGTCACAAAGCGTCCGCCGGTTTTTCCTTGGCGGCGTCTTCGGCAACGGCGGGCTTAGTCGAATTGTGCCAGTAGCCGTCGCGGGTCCACGCGGCAAAGGCATCGCGCAACCAGCCGATGAGCGCATTCGCCAACCATAGCGCCCAGAGCAGCATCAGCGTCTTGTAGACCCACAGCGGCACGCTGATCGCGCTGGCCTGCGGCAGCGCATCCGCGCTGCGGTCGGCGAACCATTGCAACGCCTGCGCCGTGGATCCGTTTCCGGTCACGTGCATGTCGGGCGATCCCAACAACCCCTGCGGCACGGCCGAAATCAGGCTGGCCAGCGCAACCAGGGTCAGCAGGACGAGACCGATCTGGCTCAGGTTGAACAGCGCTTCGTTGCGCGGTTGCGCCTCGCGGCCGCGCCAGTCGAATGCGAACAGCCACACGACCACGACGATCAGCGCGCTCCACGAGAACGTCGAAAAGCCCAGGCCGAGCAGCAGCCAGTCGCGGAATTTCAGGCGCGTGCGACCGCTGCGCGAGAGCGCGAACGCGACCAGGACCATTACGATCAACTCACCCCAGTACAGCACGGCGGGGCCGGCCGGCGGACCCCAGGTCGCAAGCAGCCAGCGGTTTTCGGGCAAGTTCAACACCAGATTCACGTTCGCCGCGGGCAGGCCGAGCGCAACGGCCGGCGTGCGCGCCAGCAGGCCGAGCGCCGTGTCGGTACGGAAACGGATCTCGAAGCGATTGCTGCCCGGCGTCAGCGGCAACGTGAGCTTGCCGTTCTGCGCGCGCAGATTGAGCGGTGCGTTGTCGCGCATGACGCCGAGCACCTGCGCATCGGCAGGCAAGGCGATGACCTGATCGCCGCCCTGGCTCGCGCGTAACGTGAGGTCGAGCGTATGCGTGGCCGCGTGTTGACCGGCAGCGCTGCGCAAACTCGCGGCATCGATCGCCCGTTGCGCGCCGCCCATTGCCTCCGGCCGAATCGCGGTCAACGTCAGCGTTTCACCGGGCAATGGATGGAATTCGAAGTTGCGATAGTCGTTGGCATCGTCGCTGGATGCGAGATCGACGCCCGGCACGCCGCTGAATTCCACATGCCAGGTCGGGCTCACCACCACGCGCCAGATTTCCGCGCGATCGGCCAGCGCTGGCGCGGTCAGGGTCAGCGACCCACCCTTGTCGAGGTTGCTCGCCCATTGGGTTCCATCTGCGCCGTCGGCGATGGCGGCTTCGACCTTGCCGTCGACATCCTTGAAACCGGGTGACGAGACGTGTTCGCCCTTGAGCAGGGGCACGGCGACGGTAAAACCGCCGGTCCTTGGCGCCATGCGCTGCACGTGTGTCGACACCGACCATTCCAGGCCCAGGTTGATGCTGCGCGTGACCTGCACGTAGGGCGGGAACTGCTGCACGCCGAAGGAAGGCTTCGCGCCCGCGTCCGCGCGCACGCGCGCGAGGGTGAGGCTGTCGGCAAGCAGACGATCATCGGCCAGCCCGGAGACGTTCCAGCCCTTGCCCTGGAACAGCACGCGTGCCGGTTTGAGCGAGAATGCGAACGTGACCTTGTCGCCCGCCGCGGCGTAGGAGATTTGCACGCGATGCACGCCGCGCGGCAATTCCAGCCAGGCGGTGTCGTCGGAGCCGCGCGCGACGGCATCGGCGGCCACCCCGTCCACTTGCACACCTTTCAGTGTCGCACTGTCGCCGGCGTTCGGCAGCGGCAGCGCGATGCGCTCGCCGGCGTGCGCTTCCAGCATCACGTTCACGGCGTCGCCGTCTGCCGCCACCTGCGCCTGCGCCACGCTGGCGCAGGCCGGCGCGCACTTCGGCGCTTCGAGCAGACGCGCGCGCAGTTGTTGCAGCAACTCCTGCGGCGGGTAGCCCTGAGCTTGCGCAGACGGGGCCAACGCGAGTCCTCCGAGCACCAGCAAGCCTGCGCCGAGCGAGCTGCGACGCGGAATCCTGAAATGCGGCGCGGCGCCGCGGAACAGGCGCAGGATCAGGAAGGCGAGCAGCGCCACCAGCGCGATGCGCAGCGGCCGCACCAACCACGGCGGCGCGATCAGCAGGCGAACGCTCTGCGTCGCCAGCACCGGACCACTCCAGTTCAGCACCGCTTCGCTGCCCAGCGTCCAGTCCGGCATGCCGGCGCCGGTCTGCACCACGGTGGTCTGGCTGTAGTGGTCGATCAGGTCGACCCGACGGATGTTCGATCCGGAAACGGCGGTGGTTTCAAGCGCCGCTGCAGCGGGAGGTGGTGTCGGCATCGACATCGGCGTGGGCGCCGCCATCGTCATGGCCATGTCCTTGCGTCGTTCGGCGATCTTCGCCTGCGGACGCTCTATCTGCGCCTCATCCCTCAGCGCGCCCTGCGGATAGCCGCGGGCGTAGTTTTCCGCTTCGAGTTGCGGATACAACGCATCGCGTACCTGGGTGGCGACAAAGGGCAGCGCGATCAGCACGAGGACGAGTAGTGCCGCCGCGCGCAGTCGCGACGCCATGCGCGCGAGCTTGCCGGCTGGCAGCGCCCGCGCGATCAAGGCCAGCGCGAGCACCGCGATCAGGCTCCACAGCGGCGAATTGGATTCCTGATAGCCCAAAATCAGGTAGGCCGTCGCAGCCGCAGCGCCGACCAGCCCAAGCAGGCGCCAGGCGAGCAGGACGAGGATCGCGCACACGAACACGTCGAGCAGGGTCCAACCCGCGATCCAGCTGCCGCTGGCACTGTCCGCACCGGGCGCGGCGAGCAATTTGTAGCCGTAGGGAAAATGCAGGCGTTCCTGCACGTTGTCGAAAGACTGCTGCCAGCCGGCGACCGACATGGCTGCGGGCGCGGCGATACGCAGGTTCGCCGACAGGTCCACGTTCGGCGTGCGCCATTCGACGCCGCTGGTGTCCGGTTTGATGCCGCGCGTGACCAGCAAGTCCTCGCCGCTGCCGTTATTCGCGTTTTGCGCGCGCGCCTGCTCCAGCGTGTAAGGCGCGGTGGTGTCGAGACGCCAGCCGTTGACCATGGTGCCACGCACGTTGTCGCGCGCGTACCAGCCGCCGCCGGCGAAATCCAGCCAGGCCTCGCGCTGCAAGGTCAGCCGGTTCGCCGCATCCGGCGCGATGCCGCGCGAACGTTGCTCGATCGAAAGCTTCGCACCATCGCCGAGCGCGAACGCGGGCAGATTCTGCCACTCGCCCGGCACTTCGGACTGGCGCGGATCGACCTGCACGGCGCTGCTCGCCGCGGTCACGCGCAAATGCGGATCGGCCGCGTAGCTCCAGATTTCCTGCTTCGGCCACGGTGCGGACGCGAGGCGCGCGGTCACCGCCGCCAGCGGCGCCAGCGCGCGGGCGCGCACGGTCAGCGTCTGGTTGCCGGGTTGCACCTGTACGTGCAATTTACCGTCGGCATCGACCCGCGCCGGCCAATCGCCGTCGACGGAAATCGGCGCGAAGCCTTCCGGCAGCACGGGTCCCAGCGCTTCCTCGCGCACCTGGCCGGAAACTGCCAGCATGATCTGCGTGTCCAATTGCGCCGGTACGCCGTCGGTGAGCTTGCGAAACACGCGCACATCAACATGGTCGGCTTGCCGGACGAGCGCGGCACCGCGGCCCAGGGTGATCTGGCCGCCATCGCGCTGGATCTGCGCGATGGACTTGCCATCCACCGTCAACGCGATCAATCCGATATTTTCCGGCACGGTCAGAGCCTGCGGGCGCTCGCGCCAGGGAATCGTGCCCTTGATCGCGTAATTGCCGGGCGTCAGCCACAACGCGGGGACACCGCCGTGATCGAGTACCGGCTGCGCCTGCGCGTTCACCGTCACTTGCTGCGGCCAATGCTGCGCATTGCCGGGCAGATAGACGCGGCTCGGTGCCTCCACGCGCCAGGCAATGGAAAACACGGCGCCATCGGCGGCAGCATCCAGACGCAGCGTGCCCGGCCAGGCGCAGACGAAATCGCCGGCCGCGTTCGGCGCGCGCGTGGCCACGAACGGACAGGCGCGGTAGTCCAGGTCGTGCATGACCCAGGCGCGCCAATCCTTCAGCGTCGACGGCAGGCCGGCATCTGCCGGCACTTGCGCCTGTATACTTGTGGACAAAGCAAGAAGGCAGCCGATCAGGACGGATCCGATGCGCATGCGACGCTCCCGTGACGTGGACGATAGCCGGATGCAACGCAGGCGGTGCGGCGGCGGGGTCAAGCCGCGCCCGCATGCGTGAGCAGGCGCCAAGCCTGTTCGGCGCAGGCCAGCACGAAGCCGGCGAGGAAGAACAGGTAGCTCCAGCGAAGGTAGCGGTATTTGTGATGCGCGAGATACACGCCCAATGAATAGATATCCGCGGCCCAGGTTGCGTACGGCGAGCCATCGCGGGCCAGCGCGTGGGCCATTTCCTGCAGGTAGCGCTCGCGCGCAAGCACGCCGAAATGGCCGAAGAACAAGAGATTGAAGTCAGGCGGCAGTGCACCGTCCGGCTTGAGTTTCGGCGGCCGGAATTTCGGCAGCACCGCCAGGATGGCAAGCAGCAGCGCAACCAGCGTGAACGCGCCGAGGATCAGCGCGGCAACCCCGATGACCGGATCGCCCAGCCGGCTCAGGATCACGGTCAGCACGATCGACGACATGGTGATGATTATGTTGGCCTTGGTGTCGGCCATGCTCGACAGCGCTACGTGGTGCTGTTGCGCAGTGCGCAAGAGGTTATCCGTGGTGCCGCGCTCGGGAATGTCGGCGAACAGCGCGCCGGAGCGTTGTGACGGTGGTTGTTCCATCAGCTTAATGTCCATTAACTTAATGTCTATCAACATCAGCACATGACAGAATACGCCGCATGATAGGAAGCGCGCGCCGGCTTGGCAATCGCCTGCTGCTGGCCGCCGGCGTACTCACGCTCGGCGGCTGTGCCGACGTGTTTTTCGCGGCCGTGGACCGGCTCGAATACTCGCGCAACGTGGTCGAGCGCGACCGCATCGTGTTCGATGCCGGACACGACCTCGCGCTCGATGCCTATGCGCCGGTCGGTGCGAGCGGAGATCCGGTCGTGGTGTTTTTTTACGGCGGCAGCTGGAGCGAAGGCAAACGCCACTGGTACCGCTATGTCGGCGACGCGCTCGCGGACAATGGCGTGGTCGTGCTCATTCCGGACTACCGCAAATATCCCGACGTGCATTTTCCCGCGTTCATGCACGACGCCGCGCGCGCGGTCGCGTGGGCGCGCGAACACGCCGCCGAATTCGGCGGCGATCCGCGGCGCCTGTTCGTGATGGGCCACTCCGCCGGTGGCCAGATCGCCGCCCTGCTCGCCTGCGACAAGCGTTACCTCGCTGCCGTCGGCATGCAACCGCGCGACCTCGCCGGCATGATCGGCGTGGCCGGCGCCTATGCATTCCTGCCGTTCGTCGAGGATGAGCCAGAGATCTTCGGCGACGACGCGAAAGGCCGCTACGATTCGCAGCCGATCAATTTCGTCGACGGCGACGAGCCGCCGATGCTGCTGTTGCAGGGAACCGACGACGAGGAAGTTCCGCCGAACAACGCCGAAGGAATGGCCGAACGCGCGCAGGCGATGGACGGCACGGCGACGCTGAAGCTGTATCCGGATGTCGGCCACAACGGCATCCTGCTGGCACTCGCGCGTGGCCGTGAAACACGCATTCCTACCTTGAAAGATACGCTGGCATTCATCGCGCAGCAGACGCCTGCTGCGCGATGACGTCGCACTAGGCCGCGATCACGCCAGGTCGAAACGATCAGCGTTCATCACCTTGTTCCACGCGGTGATGAAGTCATTGACGAACTTTTCCTTGGCGTCGGCCTGGCCGTAGACTTCGGCCAAGGCCCGCAGTTGCGAGTTGGAGCCGAACATCAGATCGGCGACGGTTGCCGTCCATTTCAGGTCACCGTTCCTGCGGTCGCGCCCTTCCAGCACGCCCTCCGTTCCGGTGCGCTGCCACGTCGTGCCCATGTCAAGCAGGTTGACGAAGAAGTCGTTGCCCAGCGTTCCCGGACGCTGGGTAAACACGCCGTGCTTGCTGCCGCCGGCATTGGCATCGAGCACGCGCATGCCGCCCACCAGCACGGTCATCTCCGGCGCGGTCAGGTTGAGCAGCTGCGCCTTGTCCACCAGCATCTCGGCGGCATGGCCGGCGTAGCCCTTGCGCGTGTAGTTGCGGAAGCCGTCGGCCATGGGTTCAAGCGGGGCGAAGGAGTGCGCGTCGGTC
>DASTAL010000256.1:0-3880 GCA_035712685.1 Rudaea sp.
CGCCTGCGCGTGGCCGATCTCGAATTGATGCTGTGCGCGGCAGTTGTCGGCTTCATCGTCGATTCGTTCTGCATTCGTGGCGGCTTGTTCGTATATGCGGCACCCGTGCCGTCGCCCGACTATGCGCCGATCTGGATCGTCGCGCTGTGGATGAGTTTCGCGCTGACCCTGAACCATTCGCTGGCCTGGCTGAAATCGCATCTGCCGTTGGCTTCCGTGCTCGGCGCCGTCGGTGCGCCGCTCGCGTACCTTGCGGCCGCGCGCGGCTGGAACGCGCTGGCAATCGCCGCCGATCCCGCGCTCGCATTCGGCGCACTGGCATTGGCATGGGCGATTCTGACACCGACCCTGTTCTGGCTGGCCGGACGCCTGAGCCCGCCGATGCCGGCGACGTCATCCTTGCGCGAGGCCTGGCGATGAATCCACTGAATATCCTGTATGTCTGGATCGTGGCCTGCGTCGCCATGTTCATCGGCTGGCTGATCCAGCGCCGCACGCGCAACGCCGGAATCGTGGATGCGATCTGGGCAGCGGGCATGGGCGCAAGCGCCTTGTTCTACGCCGCGGTCGGCAGCGGCGGCCTCGCGTCGCGGCTTGCGGTCGCCCTGCTCGGCAGCCTGTGGGGTTTCCGGTTGTGCCTGCACATACTCGCGCGCGTGCTGAACGAGAGCGAAGACGGACGCTATCGCTACCTGCGCGAATACTGGCATGGTGACCAACGCAAGTTCTTCGCGTTCTTCATGGGCCAGGCATTGTTGATCGCACTGTTCTCGCTGCCGTTCGCGGCCGTGGCCGAGAATCCGCGCGAGACGTTCTCGGTCTGGTGCGGACTCGGCTTGGCAATCTGGATCGTGAGCCTGGCCGGCGAATCGATCGCCGACGCGCAACTGGCCGCTTTCCGCAAGAATCCGCGCAATCGCGGCAAGGCCTGCCGCGCCGGCCTGTGGCGGTATTCGCGTCATCCGAATTATTTCTTCGAATGGCTGCACTGGTTTACCTACGTGTTCCTCGCCGTCGGCGCGCCGTTCCCGGCCTGGCTGCTCAGCCTGCTCGGACCGGTCCTGATGGTGGCCTCACTGGTATGGATCACCGGCATTCCATTCACCGAGGCGCAGGCGCTGCGCTCGCGCGGCGACGATTACCGCGATTACCAGCGCACGACGTCCATGTTCATCCCGTGGTTTCCGAAAGGATCGCATTCATGACGAGTGGAGCCAGCGAAACACTGCCCATGGCCACGCCGGCCGAAGGCGGCCTGATCGGCCTGTGCGAACGCGGCCTCTTGCCGGACTGGCTCATTCGTGCGGGCATTCGCCGCCTGTGCGCACGACGTCTCGCCGAAGAAAGCTCGGACGACGCCGCCGCGGCATGGGCGCGGTTCCAGCGTTGCCTCGACGAGCTGCGCGAAAGCCCCGTCGCCATCCACACGGATGCGGCCAATGCGCAGCATTACGAATTGCCGCCGCGCTTTTTCGAATCCTGCCTCGGCAAGCGCCTGAAATACTCGAGCTGCTATTTTCCGCGCGGTGACGAAACGCTGGATCAAGCCGAAGACGCCATGCTCACGCTCTACGGCGAACGCGCGCAGCTTGCCGACGGGCAGGACATACTCGAACTCGGTTGCGGCTGGGGTTCGCTGACGCTGTGGATGGCGCAGAATTATCCGCGCAGCCGCATCACCGCCGTGTCCAACTCGAAACCGCAGCGCGAACACATCCTCGCGCGCTGCCGCACGCTCGGGCTCGGCAACGTCGAGGTCATCACCCAGGACGTGAACCGGCTGGAACTCCCGGCGTCGAGCTTCGACCGCTGCGTATCGATCGAGATGTTCGAGCACATGCGCAACTACGCGACCCTGCTTTCTCGCATTGCTTCGTGGCTGCGCGCAGACGGCAAGCTCTTCGTGCACATCTTCTGCCATCGCGAATTGATGTATCCGTTCGAAACCGATGGCGACGACAACTGGATGGGTCGCTATTTTTTCACCGGCGGATTGATGCCGTCGGCCGATACCCTGCTCTGGTTCCAGCGCGAACTCGCGATCGAGCGACAGTGGCGACTGCCGGGAACGCACTACGCCAGAACCGCCAACTTGTGGCTGGCCAATCAGGACGCAAACCGCACCGCGGTGCTGCAGATCCTGGAGCAGGCCTACGGCGACCAGGCGCGCGTCTGGCACCAGCGCTGGCGCATGTTCTGGATGGCTTGCGCGGAACTGTTCGGCTATCGCGACGGCAACGAATGGCTGGTCGCCCACTACCGCTTTAACCGGCGTTGAAAAAAAGAAACCCGGCTTGCGCCGGGTTTCTCGCGTAACGGTTATTGCGAAAACCTTACTGGCTTTCCACCTTCAGCTCAACGCGGCGGTTGCGCTGACGGCCTTCCTTGGTCTTGTTGGTGTCGATCGGGTTCGCTTCACCGAAGCCCTTCGGGCCATCCAGACGGCTGGCGTCGACGCCATGCTCGGTCAGATAGTCGTACACGCCCTTGGCGCGGCGCTCCGACAGCTTCTGGTTGTACGCATCGCTGCCGACGGAATCGGTGTAGCCATCGACGGAGACGTGCACGTTCGGATAGCGCTTGAGCGTATCGACGGCCTCGTCGAGGATCTGCACGGACTCGGAGGTCGGGGCCTTGAGCGACGGCACCAGCTTTTCGCCAACGCGCGGGTGGTCGAACTTGAATTCGACGCCACGCAGGTCGATGGAAACCGCAGCCGGCGGAGTAGCTTCTTCGCGGGCCGGCGGAGCGGCCGGCGGCGGAGCCGCCTCTTCATGCTTCGGCGCCGCGGCCGGGGCCGAACCACCGCCGAAGCTGTAGGTCAGGCCGACCGTGACGATGCCGTCGGTGAAGCCGCTGTGATGATTGAAGCCGTAGGAACTCGCCAGATCCGTATTCAGCGAGTTGTTGTCGCGGTCGTAACGCCCCGCGATTTCGCCGCGGAACGCGAGGCGGTCGGACATGTTGTACTGCATGCCGACGCCGGCCGTGACCATCGGATCCCAGCCGCCACCGGAGGCGTAGCCACCGTGCAGCAGGAAGCCCGAGTAAGCCTTGTGGCGCTGCGCGCCGATGCCGCCCATCAGGTACGGACGCCAGCCGGAGCCGATCTCGCCGAAGAACCAGCGCGCGGCGATGTCAAGCTGCACGCTTTCCCACTGGTGGCCGGCACGCGGCGAAGTGTTCTTGAAATCAGCGTTATTGATGCCGTATTCGAAATCGACGGCCAGGTTCGGATTGACCCAAACGCCAGCGCCGATTCCGGCAAACAGTGAGGTTTTCGTCGTGCGCGCGCTATCCGGCGCGACCACACCCAGACGCGGAGCCAAGTACCAACTGCTCGCATCCTGGGCGTTGGCGACGCCCACGCCGCCCAATCCCAGGGCGATCAGGACAAACAAGGTATTACGTTTCATCGGAGACTCTCCTCTAGCTAGATTTTTTTGGCGTCCGCTCCGCTCGCGCGGTACACAACGACGCCGCGTACCCTGCGGCGTTTGCGTCGCGTTAATTATACGTTAGCACATCGCAACGCGAGCCGTGACAGTCTAGCAAAATCGGCGGACGTGCTCCAGCCTGCACCGTTCAGGATACAGTCAGGCCGGAGCCGGTCAAACTTTTTGCAAGCCCTTGTCCAAACTTGAATTTTTGCCGCTCAAACCACGAACAAATCCATCAGTTGCGGCACCGCCATCGCCTCGAACGCCGCAGGGTCCCTGCTGGCCGTGAGAATGCGCTGAACCTGGTGTGCGGGCAAATGTCCGGCCAAGGCGGCTTCGAATTTCTTCAACAATACCGGAATGCCCTCGGCGCGGCGCCTGCGATGACCGATCGGGTAGTCGATGGACACTTTCTCGGTCTTGCTCCCGTCGGCGAAAAA
>DASTAL010000257.1:0-9743 GCA_035712685.1 Rudaea sp.
CGATGATCTCGCGCAGGATGCGGCGCTCGACGTCGGGCGTGACCACCGGCGCCGGCGAATACGCGCCCATGCCTCCAGTATTCGGGCCGAGGTCGCGGTCGTCGCGGCGCTTGTGATCCTGGCTGGTCGCCAGCGGCAGCGCGCGGCGGCCGTCGCACAGGACGATGTAGCTGGCTTCCTCGCCGTCGAGGAATTCCTCGATCACGACGCGTGCGGAAGCCTCGCCGAGTACATGCGCGCCGAGCATGTCGTGCAGTGCCTGTTCGGCATCGGGCAGGGTCAACGCCACCACCACGCCCTTGCCGGCGGCGAGGCCGTCGGCCTTGATCACGATCGGTGCGCCCACCGCACGCACGTAGGCGAGCGCCGGCTTGAGCTGGTCGAACGCCCGATGGCGCGCGGTCGGTATGTTGTGGCGGACGAGGAATTCCTTGGCGAAGTTTTTCGAACCTTCCAACTGTGCGGCCAGCTTGCGCGGGCCGAAGCAGCGCAGGCCGGCGCCGCGGAAGCGGTCGACCACGCCCGCGACCAGCGGCACTTCCGGGCCGACCACGGTCAACGCGACATTTTCCGCTTTTGCCAGCGCCAGCAGACCGTCGATGTCGTGCATGGCTACGGCAACGTTGCGCACGCCGGGCTCGGCGGCGGTGCCGGCGTTGCCGGGCGCAACGACCACTTCGCTCACGCGCGGCGACTGGCGGATCTTCCAGGCCAGCGCGTGTTCGCGCCCGCCGGAACCGATGACGAGGACTTTCATGGCTTAATGCCGGAAATGCCTGACGCCCGTGAACACCATCGCCATGCCGTGCTCGTCCGCCGCGGCGATGCACTCGGCATCGCGCATCGAGCCACCCGGCTGGATCACCGCGCGGATGCCGGCGGCGGCGGCCGTGTCGATGCCGTCGCGGAACGGGAAGAACGCGTCCGAGGCCATCACGCTGCCGGCGACTTCGAGCTTGGCTTCCTCGGCCTTGAGCGCGGCGATCTTCGCGCTGATCACGCGGCTCATCTGGCCCGCACCGATGCCGATCGTGCGACCCTGGCGCGCATAGACGATGGCGTTGGACTTGACGTACATCGCCACGTGCCAGGCGAACAGCAGGTCACGCAATTCGTCCGCATCCGGCACGCGCCTGGACACCACTTTCAGATCCGACAGCAGCAGCGTGTCGCGGTCGGTGTCTTGTACCAGCAGTCCACCGGAGATGCGCTTGAAATCCAGTGTCGGCGCCGGCTGCTCGGGCCAGTCGCCGCTGGCCAGCACGCGCACATTGGGTTTTTTGCCGAATGCGGCCAACGCGGCGGCATCGACTTCCGGTGCGATCACCACTTCGACGAACTGGCGATCGAGGATGGACTGCGCGGTCGCCGCGTCGAGCGGCTGGTTGAACGCGATGATGCCGCCGAATGCCGATACCGGGTCGGTCGCGTAGGCCTTGTCGTAGGCCTCGCGCGCGGTCGCGCCGATCGCCACGCCGCAGGGATTGGCGTGCTTGACGATGACGCAGGCCGGCGCCTTGCGGAATGCCTTGACGCATTCCAGCGCCGTGTCCGCATCGGCGAGGTTGTTGTAGGACAATTCCTTGCCAGCCAGCACGCGCGCTGTGGCCACGCAGCCCGGCGCGGCATTTCGCTGCAGATACAACGCGGCGTTCTGGTGCGGGTTCTCGCCATACCGCAGCGTGGCCTGCCGCGCGAACGCCAGGTGCAGGCTCGGCGGAAACTGTTCGACACCGTCGGCATTCAGGCGCGCACCGAGCCAGTTCGCGATCGTGCCGTCGTAGCGCGCAGTGTGTGCGTAGACCTTCGCAGCCAGGCGACGGCGCAGGTCCAGCGTGGTTCCGTTGTCCGCGTGCAGGGTCTGGATCAGCTCGGCGTAATCGGACGGATCGACCAGGGTGGCGACGTGCTCGTGGTTCTTGGCCGCGGCGCGCAGCATCGCCGGTCCGCCGATGTCGATGTTCTCGATCGCATCGTGCATGCTGCAATCCGGTGCGGCCGTGACCTGCTCGAACGGATACAGGTTGACGACCAGCAGGTCGATGCCGTCGATGCCGTGCGCGGCCATCACCGCGTCGTCCTGGCCGCGCCGGCCGAGCAGGCCGCCGTGGATTTTCGGATGTAGGGTCTTGACCCGGCCGTCCATGATTTCCGGAAAGCCGGTGACCTCGGCGACTTCGCGCACCGCGAGTCCCGCTTCGCGCAGCGCGCGCGCGGTGCCGCCGGTGGAGACCAGCACCACGCCGAGTGCGTCGAGGCCGCGGGCCAGGTCGATGAGGCCGGTCTTGTCGGACACGCTCAGCAGCGCGCGTCGGATCGGAGCCAAGCTTGCGTCAAACATGGATCAGCCCGCAAAAAGGTAGCGGGTAATTATACCTGCCCGGGGTCAGGACAGGCCGCGCAGCGCCAACTTCTTGCGCAACGTGGCGCGATTGATGCCCAGCGCCTGGGCGGCGCGGCTCTGGTTGCCCTCGCTCCAGCGCAACACTTCGCGCAGCAGCGGTTTTTCGACTTCGCCCAGCACCAGGTCGTAAAGTCCGTCCGGCTGCTGGGCGTCGAGATCGGCCAGGTAGCGGCGCACCGCGCGCGCGACGCAATCGCACAACGCCGGCTGCAACGCGGCTTCCGAGACGTTGTCGGCGTGACTGGCAGAGAGGGGTTCGGCGGCGAGCATCGCGGTTGCTTCCTTGGCAATCCCGCCGCGCATACGGCAACGGGGCAGGGAGTCTAGCGCCAAGCACCGCGCTTGATAAGTGCCGCGATCAGCGAAACTTGAATTCGAACGCCACCGCGTTCTTGCCCGGGTCGGCCACCTCGAACACCAGCGCGGCGGTCGCGCCGGGCGCCAGTCCCGCCGCCAGGCTGCGGGTGTCGGTGATGTAATCCTGCGGCCGGAAGCGGCGCATGGCGATGCGGTTCTCGTCCAGGTCCGACAACGTGACTTCCACGTCGGGAAAAGCCTGCGCGAAATCCGCGTCGTTGCGCAGCGTGGCCGACACGATCAGCGCATTCGGTACCGATGGGTGCGGACGGATGTCGCGCGAGAGCAGTTCCAGCTTCGCCGGATCGTGCCGAAGCGGCAAGCGGCAGCCGAGCGTCGCGCAAACGTTGTCGAGCATCGGCCGCACACGCGCATCGTCGAGCAGGATCGCGCGTTCGGCATAGCCGATCTGGGCGAGCAGCGACAGGGCAAGGCCCAACGCGCCCAGCGCCCATGGCCAGTTGCGCGAAACCGATGGCGCTCGGCGCGCGCGCGCGAATGCCGGCGTGTGCGCGCGCCGCTGGGCCGGTGCGCGCGTGGGACGTTCGTCCGGATCGAACAACAAGGCTTGCTGTTCGCCGGTTTTCGGACGCAATGCCGGCACGGCCAGTTGCGGCGGCGCGTCGTCGCCCGGATGCGCGAGCAGGTGCCGCACCGATTCGTCGGGCAACTGCTCGGTGAGCGTGCGCAGCGCGTCGAACACGGCATTGCAATGCCCGCAGCGCACGCTGCCGTGCGATTGTCCGAGCACGGCGGCGCCGACCTTGTAGATCGTCAGGCATTCCGGGCATTGCGCATACATGCCCGGAATTCTAGCGGAATGCGCGGGTCGCGATCAGGGCGCCTCGAAGCCGTTGCGGAAGATGGCATCGCAATCGTTCAGGTAGACGCTGAGCGTATTCGATGGCTGATTGACGATGACGAAGCCCGCGTCGTAACCCCGATTCAGGAGTCCGGCCACGACGTTGTAAGGGTTGCCGCCGGCGTTGTAGAACGTCGGACCGCCGCCGGCGAAATTCGCCGTCCCGTCGCCAAAACGCACCGTGCCGCCGAAGCTGAAGGCAGCGTTCGCCACGACAAAGTCCGGCACTCCGTCGCCATTGAAGTCGGCACTGGCCACGGACAGGATGTCGCCATTGGCGGACACGTGCACGGGCGCGGCAAACGTGTGATTGGCCTGTTGCAACAGCACGGCCACGTCGTTGTAAGGCGAGATCGGATCGCCGCCACTGTTGCGTTGCACGAAGTTGGCCACCAGCAGATCCGTCAGGCCGTCGCGATTGACGTCTGTGGCCGCAATCTCGAACGGGCGCGCCGATGCGTCGGCGACTGTGTTGATGTCGGCCACTTTCGTGAAGCTGCCATCGCCGGCGCCTTGCAGGATCAGCACATCGTCGTGATTCAGGTCGGTCACCGCCAGATCCATGCGCGTCGTGCCGGTGAAGTGGCCGGCGACGATGCCGAACATCTGGCTGCTGGTAGTGATCATCGGTGAGCCGGGCGCGGGACTCAGCCCGCCGTTGCCGTCGCCAAGGAACACGGCGACGCCGCCACTCACGTATAGGCCGCTCAAGCTGACTGCCACATCCTGGTGGCCGTCGCCGTTGAAGTCGCCGACCACGACGTGATCGGGCGTGGAACCGGAGGGGCCGACGTTCGAGATCAGCGTGCCAGTGCTGAAACCGCCGTTACCGTCGCCGGTCAGCAGCACGAACTGGTTCGAATTGCGCAGCGCCACCGCCAGATCCGGTTTGCCGTCCTCGTTGAAATCGCCGGCCGCCAGACCATCCGGGCGTGTGCCGTTGGTGCTGCCTCCGGCCGTGGTCTCCACCGAAATCGGCGATCCGACAGCCTGCGTGAAGGTCCCGTCGCCGTTGCCGAGCTCGATGCTGATGTCATCGCTGCCAAGGTTGGCGGTGGCCAAATCGTTGACGCCGTCGTTGTTGAAGTCGTACAGGATCGCTTGCACCGGCGAAGCGCCGACGTTGACGGTGGCCGCGGCATGGAAGCTCGGCGCAACGCAGACTTGCGCATGCAAATCCTGCGTGACCCCGGCGGCAAGCGCCAGCGCGGCGAGCAGGATCGTGGGGACAAGGCGTGAATTCGTGCGCATGCGTTTTTCTCCGGTGGATTGCGTGATGTAAGACGCAGAAACGCCCCGATTCCTATCAACGGCGCCTGCATTCGGCGCCAGGAGACCGCTACACTGTGCGCATGCTTACGCCGCAGACGCCGATCACCGCGTTGTTGCACGCCTGGCGCGATGGCGATGCCGGCGCGCTGCCGCAATTGACCGAACTGGTCTATGCGCACCTGCGCACGCTGGCGCGCCAGCGCCTGCGCGGCAGCGAGCCGTCCACGCTGGATCCGACGTCGCTGGTGCACGAGAGTTTCCTGCGCCTGTGCAACGCGGACGTGGATTGGCGCGATCGCGCGCATTTCTTCGCGCTCGCCGCACTGCACATGCGCAACGTGCTGATCGACCACGCGCGCGCACGCGACGCGGACAAGCGTGGCGGCGGCGCGGTCCACATCACCTTGACCGCGGATGCGGCGTCGGCGTCCGCAACGCCGGAATTGCTGGCACTGGACGCGGCCTTGCGCCGGCTCGAGGACGAGGACGCGCGCACCGGCAAGATCATCGAGCTGACCTATTTCGGCGGCCTCAACCGCGACGAGATCGCGCACGTGCTCGCGGTGTCCGTGCCCACGGTCGATCGCGGCCTGCGTTTCGGCCGGGCCTGGCTCAAGCGCGAACTGGCCGCTTAGGTTTCGTGCGCATGAGCCGGTTCGCGCACCTGCAGGAATTGTTCGAAGCGGCCGTTGCGCTGGCGCCGGACGAGCGCAAGCGCTTCGTGGACACGGCCTGTGCCGGCGACGCGGCGCTGCGCACGGAACTCGAAGCACTGCTGGCGGCCGATGCGCAGGCGCACGATCCGCTCGCCGCCAGCATCGCGCGTGGCACCGCCGAACATTTCGACGATGGCGCGCCGTGGCTGGGGCGACGCATCGGCAACTACCGCATCCTGCGCGAACTCGGCCGCGGCGGCATGGGCAGCGTGTTCCTCGCCGAGCGCGCCGACGCCGAATACGAAAGCCGCGTCGCGATCAAGTTGATCCGCGGCTTTCCCACGCCCGCCGCGCTGGAACGCCTGCGCCGCGAGCGCCAGTTGCTTGCCGGGCTCGTGCATCCGCACATCGCGCGCTTGCTCGACGGCGGTACCACGGATGAGGGCCAGCCTTACCTCGTGATGGAATACGTCGACGGCATGCCGCTGGCGCAGTGGCTGGACGCGCAAGAGCCGCCGCTCGAACAGCGCCTGCGCCTGTTCCGGCAGCTGTGCGAAGCCGTGCATCACGCCCACCAGAACCTGATCGTGCACAGCGACCTGAAGCCGGCCAACGTGATGGTGCGTGGCGACGGCACGCCCGCGCTGCTCGATTTCGGCATCGCGCGCCTGAGCGCGCCGGACACGAATGGCGAACGCGCGACGGAACTGCGTGCGTTCACGCCCGAATACGCCAGTCCCGAGCAGCTCGGCGGCGCGGCGGTGACGACCGCGAGTGACGTGTACGCGCTCGGCCTGATCCTTTACGAA
The DNA here is from genome assembly GCA_035712685.1 of Rudaea sp. GTDB lineage: Bacteria > Pseudomonadota > Gammaproteobacteria > Xanthomonadales > Rhodanobacteraceae > Rudaea. The sequence goes on from DASTAL010000257.1 coordinate 6,361, forward strand.
TTGCTTTGTGGAAGAGTGTACAAGTCCAACGGCAACGCCGAAAGCTGGCGCCAGGCGCGGCCGGGGCGCGTCGCGCGCACGGCCGCGGACTGGCTGCGCGCCGATGCCGCGCGCATCGATGGCGACCTGGAACACGTCGTGCGTCGTGCCCTTCACGAGGATCCGGCGCGGCGCTACGCCTCCGCGGCGGCCCTGGCCGAAGACATCTCGCGTTATTTCGACGGACGTCCGCTTGCCGCCGGGCCGGACCGCATCGGTTATCGCATGGCCAAATTCGTGCGCCGGCATCGCGTTGGCGTCGCTGTCGCGGCGCTGGCCGTTGTGGCGATCGTCGTGGCCGCATCGTGGCTTGCGCTCGAACGCGCGCGTGCGTTGCGTGCGGAAGGCGTGGCGCGCACCGAAGCGCATACCGCAAACGAGGTCACCGATTTCCTGGTCGGTTTGTTCCAGGACGCCGATCCGCAGCAAACGCGCGGCCGCGATGTCAGCGCGCGCGAGTTGCTCGACCAGGCCAGCACGCGCCTGGACGCCATGCCGATCGCGCAGGCGCAGGTCCAGGCCCGCCTGCTGGGCACGCTCGGCGAAATCTACATCAGCATTGGCCAGCCCCGGCGCAGCATCGATCTGCTCGGCCGCGCGATCGCGCTGCTGCGCGCACCCGGCGCCGATCCGTTGCAATTGGCCAAGGCGCTGAACGAGGATTGCCGCGCCTGGTCGGCCATCCAGGATTTCGCGCGTGCCGTGCCAATCTGCCGCGAAGCGTTGACACTGCGCGGCGCTCACCTGCGCCCGGACGACCCCGATCTCGGCCATTCCGACAATGCGCTCGGCGTGGCCGAGCAGGGTAACGGCGATTTCGCTGCCGCCGAGCGCGATTACCGCGCCGCGCTGGCGATCTTCTCCGCGGCCGGTCCCGAACATCGTGGCGATGTCGCCTCGACGGTGCACAATCTCGCCTTCCTCGCGTTTCATCGCAGCGACTACGCCCGGGCCCGGGTTTTGTACACGCAGGCGCTCGCGCAAAAGCGCGCCGTCTACGGCAACGACGATCCGCGCACGCTGAACACGCTCGACAACCTGGCCCAGGCGGAAGAAGAACTGGGCGACCTCGCCGCCGCGGAACACCATTTGTCGGATGCGCTGGCGCTGCAGATCAAGGTGGTCGGCGCGGACAGCGTCTCGGTTGCGCGCGCCAGCAACGACCTTGCCAGCGTGCAGCAGGATCGCGGCGAATTCGTCGCCGCCGAGACGAACTATCGCGCGGCGCTGGCCCTGTACGTGCGCCTGGAACCGGCCGATTCGATGCCCTGGGCGGTCACGGCGAACAACCTCGCCACGCTCGAAGAGGATCGCGGCGACTTCGCCGCGGCCCTGCCGTTGTTGCGCGAGTCGCTGCGCATCCGCGCCGCGCACAACAAGCCGGCCAGCGCATCCGTCGCCCGCGCGCAGAACAACCTGGCGCGCTGCGAACTGGAACTGGGCGAACTCGCCGCCGCGCGTCCGTTGATCGATGCGGCGCTGGCGACGCGCCGCGCGCTCAAGCTCGATCCGGCCCAATTGTTCGATTCGGAAATGCTCGACGCGCAGTGGCTGGTGCGATCCGGCCGCACGCGCGCCGCCGCCGCCGCGCTGCGCGCGTTGACGCCTCCCGATGGGCGCGGCAACTACGGACGCCGCGCGCGCTATGCGATCGTGGAAGCCGAATTGGCCGCGTCGCATCGCGACTGGAAGGCAGCGTTGGCCGCGCAGCGCCGGTCACTGGATGCGCTGCGTGGAGAACTGGGCGAACAGCATCCGGTCTATGCCCGGCTCGCGGCACAGGCCGCCGCGTATGCGCACGCGGCGCACGACGATGCGGCGGCAAAGTCGCTGTTGCAGCCGGCCCTGCCGGTATTGCGCGCCGCGTTGGTCGAGAATGCGCCGCCGTGGCGTAATGCGCAAAAACTGGCTGCCGCGCTCAAACTCGATTAGGTCAGCGGCGCACGCCGTTGATCCTGACCCAACCATCGCGCGCCGTCGCGCGCAAGGCGTCAAACCACTGCGCGTAATGCGTGAGCAGTTCGTCCTGCTGGCCGTCGAGGATGCCGGACAGCGCCAACGCACCGCCGGACTTCAGGTTCAGCGCGAAGTGTGGCGCCAGATCCGCGAGCGGCCCGGCGAGGATGTTCGCGACGAGCACGTCGGATTGCATTTGTGGAAAATGCTGCGGAAGATACAAATCCAGGTTATTGGCGACGTCGTTGCGTTGCGCGTTGTTGCGGCTGGCGGCGATGGCCTGTTCGTCGTTGTCCACGCCGATCGCGCGCGCGGCGCCGAGCTTGAGCGCGGCGATGGCGAGGATGCCTGAGCCGCAGCCGTAATCGACCAGCGTCTTGCCGGCGAGATCGGCGCCGTCGAGCCATTCCAGGCATAGCGCCGTGGTCGGATGGGTGCCGCTGCCGAACGCCAGTCCGGGATCCAGGCGCACGATCACGGCGCCGGCGTCGTCCGGCGCCTCCACGTTCCAGGGATAAATCCACAAGCGCCGCCCGAAACGCATCGGCTTGAAGGTATCGAGCCAGGCGCGCGTCCAGTCCTGGTCGGCCACTTCGCGAAACGCGATGTTCGAAGGCTCGATGCCGGGGATCAGCTCGGCGAGCGCATGCACGAGTCCGGGGCGATCGGCATTTGCGGCGAACAGCGCCTGCAGGACGACTGCGTTCCACAGCGGCGTTTCGCCGATGCCCGGCTCGAAGATCGCGCGCTCGTCAGGCGTGTCGGCGTCGGCGTCCTGCAGCGTGATCGACAGCGCGCCGAGGTCTTCGAGCGCGGCTTCGACACTGGACTGCTGCGTGGCGTGGAGCGTCAGCGAGAGTTCGAGGAAGGGCATAGACGGTATCCGTTCGCGTTGAGCGTAGCTCGCGAAGCGAGCGAAGTCGAAACGTCGGTAACCCTTCGACTTCGCGCCTGCGGCGCTACGCTCAAGGCGAATGGACGGAACCGATCGCTAACTCAGCTTGATCGCCTTCTCCTTCGCCTCGGCGATGCGCTTTTCCAGATAATGGATGTTCTGACCGCCGGCGTGGAAGCCACCATCGGCCATGATGCGCTGCTGCAGCGGCAGGTTGGTCTTGACGCCTTCGAACACCATTTCCGCGAGCGCGATGCGCATGCGCGCGATCGCGGTGGCGCGGTCGCGGCCATGCACGATGAGCTTGCCGATCATCGAATCGTAGTTCGGCGGGATGCGGTAGCCGTCGTAGACGTGCGTGTCGATGCGCACGCCCGGTCCCCCGGCGGCTTCGAAGCGCTTGACGGTGCCGGGACTCGGCATGAAGGTATCCGGGTCCTCGGCATTGATGCGGCATTCGATCGCATGGCCGTTGATCTTGATGTCGGACTGC
>DASTAL010000258.1:0-9573 GCA_035712685.1 Rudaea sp.
GACGCAATGGCTGATCGCGCAAATGGGCGAACGCCCGGACGTGTTGACGGACAAACTCCTGGCCACGGTGCACACGCCGCTGGTGGAGACGCCGAGCGAGCGCCGCGCCACGCCATGGCGGCGCGCGCGCCTGGACGATGCGCAATATGCGCTTGGCTGGCGCGTCTACGACTACGCCGGCCAAACCCTGATCTACCACGCCGGGGCGGTCCAGGGTTACCGCTCGATGATCGCGTTCTTCCCGAAATACCGTTTCGGCGCGGTGATGTTGTGGAACTGCGAGTGCGCGTTGCCCAGCGGCCTCATGCCGATGTTGCTGGATCGCTACCTCGGTTTGCACCAGGTGGATTGGGCGGGACTGGAATCGTTGCAGCCGGCGAGGCATGCTTTGACGGCGAGCAATCGCCGCTAAGCCGAATCGCCTGCGCATGCTGATCGCCGAACACTTCTTCCTCATTGCCTGCGACCCGCGCTCGGGCATGCTGACCTGGCCGCGTCGCGACCAGGATGCCGGCGAATTGGTGGCGGCTTCCCTGCTGGTGGATCTGGCCGTGCACGAGCGCGTACATCTGCGCGACGGGCTATTGCGCGTCGATTCGCAACTGCCATCGAATTACCCATTGCTGGGCGAGGCGATGCATCTGCTGGCCGAGGAGAAGACGACCGTCGCCGGCGGCATTGACCTCATCGCCCGAAAAATGTCGCCCTTGCCGCCGAAGATTCTCGATGCCTTGTTCCGCCGTGACTTCATGCATCGCATTGAATATCGCGACTGGCGCCTGCGCCGGCGGTTGCGCTATCCACTGCGCTCGGTGCAGGCGCGCAACGAGGCGCTCAAATCGCTGCAGTCGGCCGCGCACGCGGACGATCCGCACGGGTTGGCATTGCTGATGATGGCCGACGTCACCGGCATCCTCGCCAAGCACCTGAACGCCCACGATCACGCCCCGGCCGTGCAACGGCTGCTCGCCCTCAATCACGTCGAGACGTGGGCGCCGCAGTCCATGCGTGTACTGGCGGCGGTCAGGGATGCGTTACTGGCGTAGGTGAAAAGCCGCGATTTGCTCGCTGCGCTCCCGCTGTTGCCAGGCTCGCGCATCCAGCGCTCGCAAAAATCAATTTGAACCGTCCCTGGCGGTCACGTCCGATCGGCATCCCTGCCTCACCTGAGACTGCCACGCGAGTTGCGCTTCAACGCAACTCGCATGCGATTTGCTCGCTGCGCTCGCGCCGTTGCTAGGCTCGCGCATCCAGCGCTCGCCAAGCAACCCGGCCCTTCGCTTCCTGCTCTGGGCGTTCGGCCTCGCGCGCGATGCGCTTCAACGCATCGCGCGAACACTCGGCCTTACCCCCCCAGCTTGAATTCGATGCGGCGGGTGGCTTGTTCCTCGGCAGGCTGGCCGTTGACCATGCGCGGCTTGAACGTCCAGCGCCGCACCGCTTCCAGCGCGGCCTGGTCGAACACGCGCGAGGGCTGTGAATTGGCCACCTTCGCGTTGGCGACCTTGCCGTCGGCCGTGATCGTGAACGCCACTTCGACCCAACCTTGCTGGCGCGAGCGATACGCCTCGGGCGGATAGCTCGGCGGCACCGACTTGAGCAATTGCGCCGGCGTCGTCACGGGAGCCGGTGGCGGCGTGGCTGCGGCAGGTGCCGGCGCCGGAGCCGGCTTTTCCGCCGGTGGCGGCGCGGGCTTCTCGACCGGCGGCGGCGCAGCAGCCGGTGCTGGCGCGGCGGCGGCCTGCGCGGCCGCCTTCTGATCTGCCGCCGCCTTCGCGGCAGCGGCAGTCGCTGCGGCCGCCGCGACCTGCTGATCGTGCTCGGCCTGCTTCTTCTTGGCGTCGAGCTTGCCGCGCAGGATCGTCAGCGTGTAGTTGCTCGGATCGAACTTGGCCAGTTCGTCGATAACGCGCGTGGCCTCGTCCAGGTTGCCGCCATTGATTTCCTGTTCGACCGCACCGGTTGCGAACGGGAACATCTCGCGCAATGCCGATTCGGCGATATGGTTCTTCGGATCCTTGGCCAGTACCTGCAGGTAGTACTCCAGCGCGTTGTTGCCCTGCGGGGCCACGTAGCGCTTCTCGCCGAAGGCGGTACTGGCCGCCTTCATCAACTGGTCTTGCGTCATTTCCGGAGCGGGCGCCGGCGCGCTCGCCGCAGGTGCCGCGGCGGTGGCGGCCGGAGCGGCCGGTTTCGCTGGCGCAGCCGGCGGCGGCGAGTTGCCGCCGCAAGCGGCAACGATCAGGCCAAGGACGGCGACGGGAAGGAATCGGGCAAACCCGGACACTGCGGTTGGTGTATTCGCGTTTTTGTCGGCCATGGTCGGAAAGTCCGCTAGAGGAAATGGAACGCGCCTTTTCGCCTGCAACTTTCTGGCCAACCGCGTCAACGGGCACCTCGGCCCCCTGACTCGGCCACAGCGCGGTGTGTAAAAGGTAGCGCACTGTGACGGCTGCCGCAAATCCGGGCGCGCGGCGCACCTTGTCGTTCCCGTTCACGACCGGCCGGATCACGCGACCATTCGCCCTCGGACTATTCGAAACCGTTCTTGAAGATTTCGTTGTCGTCGGGAATCACGAGCAGACTCGCCGAACGTGGCGGCAACGCGGTCAAGGTCATCGCGCCGCCTGTCATGTTGCCGCTACCGGTCTGCCCCAATGCACTGGCCCCGGTGAAACCGTAGAGTTTCCAGGCGGCGGTGTGGCTGGCGTTGAAACTCAACGCCACGTCGTGGGCGAGCGTGTCCTTGTTGGTCAGCAGCACGAACGTGCGCGCGTTGCCGTGGAAGGCGTAGGCGCCGACCTGGTCGACGTTGGCGCTCGTCGCGCCGACGCTGTCGCCCTGCACGCGGCCGCCGGCGCCGTCGTAGTTCAGGAAAATGGCAAACGCCTTTTCCGCCTGCGTGTTCGCGGCCGGCGCGATCCAGCGCGTGGCCAGGTCGACGCCTTCGCGCGCGAAGATCGCGAGCGCTTCGGCCTGGGCGACTGCGCCGCTGACCGTGTTGTCGTTGCCCCAGTTGTACTCGGTGATCGCCAGCTTCATGCCCGGGCAGTACTGGGCGATCCAGGCGCGCACGCGCGGGATCAGGTCGGGTTTGTTGTAGTGGTTGTTGTCCGCATCGCCCAGGTATTGGCCGATCCATGATTCCGACACCCAGCTCGGGTCGTACAGTTCCTTCAAGGAACGCAGGCGCAGGCCCGCGGTGGTCGGATCGTCGGCATCGCTTAGGGACACGTTGTTGCCCTGCGGGTAATAGTGCAGGTCCAGGTAGTCGACAAGTCGGCTGCCGCGCTGGGCCTGGTCGGCGCACACCTGTTGCAGATACCAGGCGACGAACGGCAGGCCGCCGTGGCTCTGGCGATCGGCGCCATCCAGGCAATTGCCGCGCGCCGCATCGTCCGCCGACGTGAACAGGTCGCAATAGCCCCAGGTGACCGGGCCGGTGACGAGGGCGTTCGGCTCCTGCTGCTTGATCGCGCCGGCATAGGCAACGGTCTTGTTCCAGATTTCGTCGTAGGTCGGCGGGATCGGATGCACGTCGCGGTGCGTGGAATTCCACAGCATCACTTCGTTGTCGAGCGTAAACAACCTGACTCCGCCGCTGGCCGCGGTGCCGAACGCCGCCTGCATGTGCGCGATCCAGCCCTGCTCGAAACTTGGATCGACGACTGTCGAGGTGTCGTGCGGATCGTTGTTGACGAGGTGGTACCAGCCATTGTTCGCGTCGTACAGCACGCAGTTCAGGGAGGCGTTGGACGCCGGGTTGCAGTCGCCGCTGCCGGCGTCGGTGTCGTACGGATCGGATGCATCGTTGGTGTAGGGCAACGGCACCTGTGCGCCGTATTTCTTGATCGAGAATCCGGCGAAGTACGGATGATTCTTCGGGCTGTCGCCGCGCGGCGCCCAGCCGATGGTCGGGATCGTCATCAGCGGCTGGCTGCCGGGATGGCGCGCCGCGGCGATGAAGGCGTCCGCGGAATTGCCGGCCGGCGGCGTACCGGTACACGTCGGCGCCGTACAGTCGGGAATGTTCTCCCAGAAATAGTCGCGTGCCGTGTTGTGCACGTCGACCTGCCAGTTGTAGCGCGTGGTCGAATTGCCGCCCCAGCGGTCCACGGTATAGCCCATCAGCGCGTTACGCGCACTGTTGCCATAGGCCACCCCGAAGATCTGCGGGCTGAACGGATGCACGTTCGCGGTCAGGTCAACGCTGACACCGATCGCGGCAGCGGCCACGGCGCCGGACCACAACCCGGCCACGAGTCCCAGAATCTGGCGCATGCGAGTGCTCCGAAAACGGAGCAAGCCTAGGCGAGCGGATGCGGGAAAAACTCCGACTGCGTCACAGCGCGGAGGGCGTGGAGACGTGGAAAGAGAGCGGGAGTCCGGATAAGGACTCTCCCTGCGCTGGGCAAGTCACAGGGAGAGTGAACCGATTTATCAAAGCTGTAGTAGTGAACTTTCCCGCCGCGGTTATCGGATGAATCCGGTTCCGGGCGTATCCGGACGCTGAACCCTCGTCCGGTCGGCTCAGGCGAATCCTTGCGCCTTGTAATTGAGCCAGTGCATTGCCTTGCGAGAAGTGTTGCTTACTTCTTCTTCGCGGTCTTGCGTGCGGTCTTCTTGGCGGCCTTGGCCTTCACGGTTTTCTTGGCGGCCTTCTTAGCGGGTTTCTTTTTTGCAGCTTTCTTCATAGCCATATCGCGTCTTAGCTCCTCGTCAGTTGGTAGTTGCTGCCCAGTAAAAGCGTGCAAGAACGCTTCGCACAGCAGATCGCTGTTCGTCGCGTGCCTGAGATTGTTCACTTGCCGGCGTGTGCGTTCATCGGAGAGAAGTCTGAGTACGTGAAGCGGTATCGACACCGTCACTTTTTTCACGGCGACCGATTTGTGGCCGTGCTCGATGTAAGGTTGTACGAACTTCTCTCGCGCCATAAATCCTGTTACGCGTGTGTTACGCCGGGGCAAAAATTATTCCCGGATTTTTTCCGTGTCAACAGGTTTGTGCGTGCGACACCGGCCGCGGACAACCCGCCTCGCACCCATCCAAACCGGATTGTGGCAACGGCAAACGGCCGCCGGAGCCGCATCGATTTATCTATATGGACGTCTATACGTCTTGCCTGCCATACACAAACACGCCGCGGCGCGACGCGCGTGATCGACCGCGAATCGACGCAGAGCAAGCAAATATGCGGCCTGCAGGCGTGTTCTCGCGATCGCACGCCGTGCGCGCGAGCGCTCCACGCGAATGCTTGATCGAAATCACACAGGAATCGCATTCGTCGTCACTTGCGCCCATCGCGATGCACGCGGCGATCGCAAACACTCGCCGCGCGCGCCTGATCTGCCCCGAAAAAAAAATTTTCGGCCGGCGCCGAATCGACACACTCGGACGCACCATTTGCGCAAAACTGCGCAACTTTCGCGACGCACAAACGCATCGCGCGCGTCGGGAGTCGACGCGCGCGATGGAAGTTTCGGGGAATTTTTTCGCGTGATCGCGAGGCGGAGAATCGGCGCGGTCGATCGTCAGTGCTCTTCGCTTTCGATCAACTCGGCGTAGGCATCCGGATCGAGCAGTTCTTCGCTTTCCTCGGCGAGGTTGCTCGGCTTGACCACGAAGATCCAGCCTTCGCCGAACGCGTCCTCGTTGATCGTCTCGGGCTTGTCCGCGAGCGCGCTGTTGACCGAAACCACTTTTCCGGACACGGGCGCGTAGACGTCCGAGGCGGCCTTGACCGATTCGACCACGGCGCAGGCATTGCCCGCCGTCACGTCGTCGCCGACGCTGGGCAATTCCACATAGACCAGGTCGCCGAGCAGGCCTTGTGCGTGGTCGGAGATACCGATGGTCACCGTGCCGTTGTCCTCGACACGCGCCCATTCGTGGGACTTCATGAATTTCAGGTCGCCGGGGATTTCATTCATTGCCGTGGTCCTGGATGACGGATGCCGATGTGCCGATTTTACACACGAACAGGCAGGGTGAAGTCAAATGCCTTCGATCGCTTTGCCGTCGCGCACGAAAGGATATTTCACCACGCGCACCGGCACCAGCTTGCCGCGAATGTCCACTTCGACGCGGTCGCCGCTATCGGCAGGTAGGCGCGCGAACGCGATCGCCTTGCCCAGCGTCGGCGAGAAGGTGCCGGACAGGATCTCGCCGTCGCCCAAGCGCGTGACGACGCGCTGGCCGTGGCGCAGCACGCCCTTGTCGTCCATCACGAGGCCGACCATGACGCGGCGGACGCCTTCGGCCTTTTGTTTTTCCAGCGCGGCGCGGCCGGTGAAATCGCGACCCGCGTCGAGCGCCACGGTCCAGGCCAGTCCTGCCTCCCAGGGCGAAACGGACTCGTCCATGTCCTGGCCATACAGGTTCATGCCGGCTTCCAGGCGCAGCGTATCGCGTGCGCCGAGGCCGGCCGGTTTCACGCCGGCGGCGAGCAGCCTGTTCCACAGATCGACGGCTTGCGCTTCCGGCACGATGATCTCGTAGCCGTCCTCGCCGGTGTAGCCGGTGCGCGCGATGAACAAGCCATCGCCCTCGCAGGCGACGAACTTGCCCAGTTTCTCGGCCTTGGCACGCGTCGCGTCACTCAGCAAGGAATGCACCTTGGCGCGCGCGTTCGGGCCCTGCACGGCGATCATGGCCAGATCCGCGCGTTCGGTCACGGACACGCTGAACGCTTTCGCCTGTTTGTTGATCCACGCCAGGTCCTTGTCGTGCGTGCCCGCGTTGACGACGACGCGGAAGAAGTCCTCGGCCAGGAAATACACGATCAGGTCGTCGATGACGCCGCCGCTCTCGTCGAGCATGCACGAGTACAACGCCTTGCCCGGCGTCTTGAGCTTGTCGATGCTGTTGGCGAACAGATGGCGCAGGAAATCCCGTGTCTTCGCCCCGCGCAGATCGACCACGGTCATGTGCGAGACGTCGAACATGCCGGCGTCGCGGCGCACGGCATGGTGTTCCTCGATCTGCGATCCGTAGTTGAGCGGCATGTCCCAGCCGCCGAAGTCGACCATCTTGGCGCCGTGCGCGCGATGGGTGGCGTTGAGAACGGTCTGCTGGGTCATGGCGGCGAAGGGCGGAGAAAGGGGCGTCATTGTAACGGACTGGCGCGGCCGGGAATAAAACCGCGCTGCTCGCGATCTTGTACCGCGGATCGTCCACCACGGAGCGTAATCATGAGCCACGACAACCATCCCGAAAACCCGCAACGCCGCCAGGCCCTCGGCTGCCTGGCCGCCTGGAGCGGCGCCGCCGTCGTCTGGACGCTCGCCGGCGGCGTGCCGCGCGCGCTCGGCGCGACCACGGCCGGCGGTGTCGCCGCGGCCGACAAGAACGCCTTCACGTTCGTCCAAATCAGCGACACCCACATCGGCTTCAACAAGCCGGCCAATCCCGACGTGGTCGGCAGTCTGCGTCGCGCCATCGCCGACATCAACGCGCTGCCGCAGGCGCCGGCCCTCGTCGTGCACACCGGCGACGTCAGCCATTTGTCCAAGCCCGAGCAATTCTGGCAGGCGCGCGAATTGTTCGGCGAGCTTCATGTCTCCCGCGTCCATACGATCCCGGGCGAACACGACGCGCTCGACAACGGGCTGGGCGGTTACCTGAAAGCCTTCGACCATGACGGCAAGCAGCGCGCCTGGTACAGCTTCGACCAGGGCGGCGTGCATTTCATCGGCCTGTCCAACGTGCTCGATTTCCGCATCGGCTCGATGACCTCGCTCGGCGACGAACAGATCGCCTGGCTGAAGAAGGATCTCCGGGGCGTGTCGCACTCGACGCCGATCGTGGTGCTCGCACACGTACCGATGTGGATGATCTATCCGCAATGGAGCTGGGGCACGGCGGATGCCGACCAGGCGCTGGCCCTGCTGCGCCCTTACGGCTCGGTCACCGTATTGAACGGCCATATCCATCAGGTGATGCAGAAGGTGGAAGGCCATATCGCCATCCATACCGCGATGTCGCTGGCTTACCCTTTGCCGAAACCCGGCCAGTCGGGTTTCGGCGAACCCGGACCCGTGACCGTGCCGGCGGGCGAACTCGGCAAGCTGATCGGCACGCGGCAACTAACCGTGGTGCCCGGTCGGAATGCGCTGGCGCTTATCGATACCCCGCTCGAGCGCGCGCCGGTTAACCACCCATGAAATTTGCCGTCCTCCTGATCGGATTCACCTCGCTTTCGTCCTCGGCCATCGGGGCCGATGTCCATGTCGAGATCAGCAAGTTCGCGTTCACGCCGAGCGAGATCACCGTGAAGCCGGGTACTACCGTGGTCTGGACGAACGATGACCAGACGCCGCACACGATCAGCGCCAGGGATGGCAGTTTTGCCTCGACGGGCATGGATACCGGCGACACTTACCAGCATACTTTCACCCGCGAAGGCGATGCGAGTTACTTTTGCACCGTGCATCCCTTCATGACCGGAATCGTGCACGTGCGCCAATGAGTGCCAATGCCGCCTTCGTTGCCGACCTCGCGCAGCGCCACCTCGACGCGGCGTACAACCTCGGTCGCTGGCTGCTGGGCAACGACCAGGACGCGGCCGATGCGGTGCACGACGCGTTCGTGCGCGCCCTGCGCGCCGCGCACACCTATGCCGGCGGCAACGCGCGCGCCTGGTGGCTGGCGATCGTGCGCAATAGTTGTCTCGCCGTCCTTGCTGCGCGCAAGCGCCAGCCGGCGCTGCGCCTGGTCGACGCGCCGGAACCGGTCGCCGACGACGAGGTGGAGGCGAATGCCGCCGCCGCGCAGGCACGCGCACGCCTTGCCCGCCACCTGCGGGCGCTGCCGGTGGAATTCCGCGAAGCGCTGGTGCTGCGCGAGATCGAAGACCTGTCCTACCGCGAAATCGCCGACGCGCTCGGCGTGCCGATCGGTACGGTGATGTCGCGCCTGTCGCGCGGGCGTGCGCTGCTGCAACAGTCGCTCGACGCGGAACCGGCGCTGGAGAAAACCCATGGACTGTAGGACCGCCACCGGCCTGATCGAGGCGTACCTGGACAATGAACTCGACCGCGCCGATGCGCGCGGCCTCGAAGCACACCTGGAAAGCTGCGCCGAATGCCGCGCCGCGTTGGAACGAACCGACGAACTGCGCCGCGCCTTACACGATCCGAGCCTGCGCCACGCCGCGCCGGCCTCGCTGCGCGAACGCATCGCCGCATCCGCACACACCGCAAGCCCGGCGCGGCGCTCGCCGCCCGCATGGCTGCGCTATGCCGCTGCCTGCGTAATCGCCTTCGGTGCCGGCGGCCTCACGACGCGGCTTTGGCATTCCGCACAAACCGAAACTGCCGCGCAAGAACAAGTCGACCGCGACCTGTTCGCCGCGCACTGGCGCGCACTGGCCGCGACCTCGCCGATGGACGTCGTTTCCACCGACCAGCACACGGTCAAACCCTGGTTCGCCGGCAGGGTGCCGGAATCCCCGCTCGTGCGCGACTTCGCCGCGCAGGGCTTCGCGCTCGCCGGCGGCCGCATCGACTACGTCGGCGGCTCGCGCGTGCCGGTACTGGTCTATCGCCACGGCCAGCACTGGATCGACGTGTTCGT